>NZ_CP022419.1 GCF_002222635.1 Pseudosulfitobacter pseudonitzschiae
GGGTAGGGGGCGACTGTGGAGATGTCGGTGGCAGTCGAGCTGATCGACCGGTGCTGCTCCCAGACACAAGCTCGACACGGCACTTTGTTTCCGCTTATCAAGTGGTACGCCGTAGCTGATGGTTCGTGAGTTCTGGAAAGCTGCAAGAGACCCAATTTTAATGCAATCACGGCGTTCTCTGCCTCTTTGGTTTGGGACAGTTGGCCTTGATATCTTTTGCCAACTCATTTTTGACGAGCCTTCAGGAAGGTACGCGTACCAAAATTGAACGACCACAACATGGTCTTGGTTGTGGCTTTTGTGCGCGTGGCTACGTGTGAGGCCTCTTCGGAGTGGCGCTTTCGACCTAACTTTCGCGCATGTCATGTGCGGGATAGTTGGAATTTCTTGACGGGTGCCATAAAAAAATCTAACTATCTCGTATCTCAAGTGCGCGAAAGTTAGAATATTGCTCTATCTCATTGGCGAAAACCTCGACAAGGACCGTGCTCACTACCAAGCTGAGACAGGAAAACTTGTTCAACTTATGCGAGGCATCTATGTCGACGCCGACGCAGACATAGATGCAATTGTTCTGCGGAATGCGGTGCGGATTGCGCATTATCTTTATCCAAAGGCGTATCTCTCGGCAGCCAGCGCCACTCTGCTCGCACCTACGCGAGATGGTCGCTTATTCATAAGCGGGAAACGAAATCAGCGTACTCGGATCAGGTCTCTGGAGATCATCCAGAACGTAGCGCCAGATCAGCCAGCGGTCGCGACTGCCATTGTCGATGATGGGGCAGGGGAGTTCAAAGTCGCCGTCTCGTCGATGCGGCAGCGATTTCTTGAAGCTTTTCGGCAACGCAGCGAGCACGCCAGCGCGATTGATGAAGGGATGCGGACCGAGATCGCCGCGCGTCTTATTGAAGAATACGGCAGCCCGTCTGCCGCGGCGGATGCGGTTTGGGCGCTAGCGCGCGAAAACAAATGGTATCGCGAGGGGGAGCATGCAGAGCGATATTTGTTGCGTTCTGCTGTTGCGGTGGATGTTCGCAACGAAGCAGCACTAACGTTCTCGGTTGCTTGGCATGGGCAAATCGTCGGTCAGCTGGGTCATGACGGTTTTGAATGGCGATGGCAGCCGCAAGACAATTTCAACTTGCCGCTCGTGCAACAGCGGGTTCCTGGCAGGCTACCCCCCTTCATCCTCTCACTGTTGCCTGAGGGATGGCTCGAGAAGGTTCTCAAAGACAATGACGAGCGTGCGGTTCTGCGCTCGGGCAAACGATATATGTCCAACATTACGATCAGCGAAGACGCAACCGAGCTCGCATCGCTCCCCGTAGACATGCTATCCGTGTCGTTGTCCCGATATGCCCGCGACGGTTTGTTTACCGGAAACTATGCCGGCCCCGGGCGCGGCAAGCTTGAAGCAGATTTCGAGGCCGGGCTGGCGCGCCTTTATGAGCGGGCGGACACACCGCGCCTGTCTGGCGTTCAGATCAAGGCGCCAATGTATTTAGCGCAGGATGGCCAATTGTCGCCGAGCGCGGGCTTGCCGTTCACTCACATTTTGAAGCCGGCGGGAACTAGCGGATTTCAGGCGCTTCCCGTGATCGAGTATCTTGCCATGACTCTTGGCCGTGCTTCAGGGTTGGCGTCACCCGACATTGCTTTGGTAGCAATGCCGGATGACATGCCCCCTGCTTTACTGGTCGAGCGCTTTGATATTCGCACATCGCCCGAGGATGAACGCCGCTTTGCTTTGGAGGATCTGTGTTCGGTCCTCGATCTGCCCCCCGATGCGAAGTATGATGGAACAATCGAGAGGATAACGCGTGCTGTTCGACCGCTGTCGACATCTGCCGGGGAAGATCTTCAGTTGGTCATCAAGCGCGCCTTATTCGCTTGGTTGATCGGCGACGGCGATATGCACCTGAAGAATTTAGCGCTTCTAAAGATTGCCGACCCTGTTGCGGATCGCTTCAGCACAATTCGCCTCGCGCCGCTCTATGATGCGGTCACGACGCGGGTGTTCCCGAGTCTTGAACATGATCGCATGGCCCTGAAGCTGAACGGCAAAGATGATCGCTTGCGGCGTCGTGATTTTATGCAGGTGGCGGCGATCGCCGGCTTGGCTGCAACCGGTGTGGGCGAAGAGATTGATCATTTCTTGCAGGGCTTCGCCGAAGCCATAGACAAGATTTCTCTGCCTGATCTTCCCGGTATGGACCGTGATATCGAGGAGCGGGCAGAGGCTATGATTGCCCTTTGCAGGGAGCGGGTTGCGGCATTCACCTAAGTATAGCGGCTTTGTACTTCGGTAGAGCAAGGCGAGAGCGCTGAATTTAAAAAGGAAACTGTACTTCTACCTAAGCGATAGTGATTGCATCGCAAATCACGCAATCTAGTGTGTTCCGAAAGAGGGTTTCGTTAATGTCATCAATACTAAAGCTTTTTCGAGTTCTATTTTTTTACGCGCTCTATTTTTTGTTGTGCATGGTTGCCGTAGTGACCGTGTTGCAAGGTTGGCCTATTGGCGGTCAAATGCTCTTTGCCTTCGGCTTACCTATCGTTTTGGTCTGGTGGCAAGAAAAGAGACGATCCCGAAAAGTGGAAGCCAAAGTGCTTGCCGCGGAAAGCACAAACACAAGAGTAACTCAATCCGAGCCAGTGGCCCGCGTAAGTGCCCACGAAAAACGCACCGAGCGTGAGCGAGAGAGAACGCGCGAAGCGAATGCTCTTCAATCATCGTCGACAGCGCTGCCCAAACCACCAAAACAGGACTACTCGGAAATCGTGCGTGCCGGCCAGTCTGCGGCACCAGCACTTTCGGCAATCGCAAAGCAGTATGAGAACCCGCGGCCAACAGCACACAAGACGCAAACGAATTCACGTAAAAATGGCTGGATACCAGCGGCAGAGACCGTGACCGTTGCTGCGCGAGATATTGGCGGAATGGTCTATGTCGGCACGCCGCCATTGCTTAATCACCATGGCTATCGCGACAAATGCAGGGCCTACATCGACCCTTCTCTCTCCGTCGCGAGGACAGGGGACGATAGGGCAGGGGAGGGCATGTCATACTGGCCTGGGTATTCTGATATTTCAGCACGAAGCAGGGCGACCTATCTTGAATGGTTGGCGAGCGGCCGTTCTGATTCATCTTATGATCCGGGCTATATGTTCTTGTATTTTTACGGGTTGGAACGGAGATTTTTCGTCGATCAATCCAATGCTGATGCAAAGGATATCATCGCAGAAGTTCGGAGATTGATTTCCGTCTATCCCGAAAACCATTCGGTGAAGCGATACTTGGGAGAATTTCTTGATATCGCGACACTTGCCGAAACTGAGTTTGAGGCGCTGGAGCCGATCTTTGAACGCCAGGGTTGGGAGCTTCCTTTTTCGCTGAAGTATGCGATTGGCGCTCGTCTTGATAAGGGAGAAAACCTGAGTGCAGACTGGGTTCTGAGCTGGTTGATGTGCCATCCAGAAAGCCATTTGCGCACGCCAGCAACGCGGTGCCGTGATGAATTCCTGGCGTTGTTCAAGATTCGGTTCGACGATCGCTTTCCAAATGGGCTAAAGGTCAGCAAGCCGCGCAAACACCTCAAAGCAACGTATCGCGCAGCCTCAAGCGAGTTCGAAGGGACTCTCAATCCGACAGCCGACGGCAAACCCGTTCCTGATATTTCCGGATTGCGAAAACCGATCGAGATTGCGCAGGAAGTTGCAGATGAAGTCATAAACGATCTTGATAAGCTGAGCCGCTATCTTGGTCGGAACCCCGAGGGCAGGGGAAGCATCGAAGCGCACGCCCTCTTGCCACTAGATCTGTGGAGCCTGTTTCCGTCGACACAAATGGAAGCGCTGAAAGAGTGGGCGAGGGGGATCATGCAGAGCGGCGGACTTATTCCGCTGGCCGACGTGATCGAAAAGCTTGAAGGACAGCGTAGCACGAAGATTGGCAAGCGACAGCTAACAGGGGCGGCAGATGCTTTGGCGCGTCTTGGATTTGGGCTCGCACCTGATCCACGCTTTGCACTGCGTTCACCGAAACCGGAAGAACCCGTAGTTCTGTTTGATCTTGGCGAGCAGATCGAAAAGCTGGAAGATGTTTCGGCAAGCTATCAAACAGCGTTGATGGAGTTGGCTCTTGCCTCGTTTGTTGCCCATGCAGACGGGCGTATCGCCGATGCTGAACGCAAAGCGTTGGAGGCTCAAATCGCATCTGTTGAGGGGCTGAGTGAGCAAGAGCGGCACCGCCTTCAAGCAAATATGGTATGGTTCCTTGCTGTGCCGCCTGACATGACGCTGCTGCGCCGCAAACTCAAAGATGTTGGTGTGGAAGACCAAAAGGCGATGCGTGCGGCATTGGTGGGTGCGGCACACGCCGATGGCGTCATTCAATCCGAAGAAGTCGCCAGCATTGAAAAGGTGTACAAGGCATTGGGCCTTGATCCATCACTCGCCTATTCCGACCTTCACGCTGGAGAGATTGCAGACGCGCCACGCACTGTTCGTGCGGCCCAGCCGGGCAATTCTGGAGAGGCCATTCCTGAACGACAAAAGGCAACCGGGCCCGTACTGGATGCATCGCGGATCGCGGCCATCAGATCAGATACGGCGCGGGTGTCTTCTGTCCTAGGGCAGATATTTGAGGCTGAGGAAGAGGCAGAAGAGGGCAGGGACTCCAAGAGTGCAACGCTGTTTACCGGGCTAGATGCAAAACATGGCGCTTTGCTGTTGGATTTGGTGGGTCAAGAGAACTGGACCGAGGACGCATTCGAGCAGCTTTGTGGAAAGCATGGATTGATGCCGTCAGGTGCATTGGAGGCCGTCAACGAGTGGGCCTTTGAGACACATGATGAAGCCTTGTTGGATGAATATGATGGTTACGACGTGTCTCCGGAAATTGCGGATGCGGTAAAACAAAAATTAGAAGGGGAGGAGCGTCATGTCTAAATTAAAGCCACGTGAGCGCGATGCAATTGTTCAGGCGTTACGGGCGGGGGTCGTGCCAAAACTGGGCCTGCGTCATATTCAGGTAGGGCGCGTTCGCGAGATCGAAGAACTTGTGAAGGACATGGAACGTATCGCGGACGGCGGCTCCGCCATCCGTTTTGTTATCGGGGAATATGGATCCGGCAAAACCTTCTTTATGAACCTGATCCGTTTAGTGGCTTTGGAAAAAGGGCTGGTGGTGATGTTCGCTGATCTTGCACCCGACCGGCGTATTCACGCGACAGGTGGACAAGCGCGCGGCCTCTACGCAGAGATGGCGCGCAACCTGTCAACGCGCACAAAGCCCGATGGTGGTGCTTTGGCCAGTGTGGTTGAGCGGTTTGTCAGCCAAGCGCACCGAGACGCCGAGGAAAAAGACGTGCCAACGGGCACCATCATACGTGAGCGTCTGAGCCATTTTGAAGAACTTACTGGCGGCTTTGAATTTGCAGAGGTCATTCGCCGGTATTGGGAAGGCCATGAGAACGGGGATGACGAACTTAAGTCCGCTGCTCTGCGTTGGTTGCGGGGAGAATTCGCAACCCGCACGGATGCGCGCAAAGCACTTGGCGTGCGCACGATTGTCGATGATGCGAGCGTTTACGATCATCTCAAGCTGATGTCGGCATTTGTGTGCGAGGCGGGTTACAAAGGGCTACTTGTCGGCCTTGATGAAATGGTGAACCTGTTCAAGCTGACATCGTCCCAAGCGCGCAATGCGAACTACGAGCAGATTCTTCGGATTCTGAACGACGTACTTCAGGGCAGTGCCGAGAATCTTGGGTTTCTCATGGGAGGCACGCCAGAGTTTTTGATGAACACACGCCGTGGGCTTTATAGCTATGAAGCCCTGCAATCGCGGTTGGCAGAAAACACCTTCGCCCGCGATGGGCTCGTCGATTTGTCGGGGCCGGTTGTGCGGCTGGCCAGCCTGACGCCGGAAGATCTGTTTGTTCTGTTGGCCAATGTCAGACGCGTGATGCAGGATGATGAAACTGCCTTGCCGGATACAGCGCTGGAAGCCTTTATGAACCATTGCTCTGATCGGATTGGGGAAGCCTATTTCAGGACGCCGCGCAATACCGTCACTGCTTTTGTGAATTTGCTGTCCGTGCTGGAGCAAAATCCAGGCGTTGAATGGAGTGACCTGATCGAGAAGATCGACGTCTCAGAAGACCGAGGCGAGGATATGAGCGAAGTAGAGGAAACGACTGGTGCTCAACCTAATGGTGACGACGATTTGATCAGCTTCAAGCTCTGAGCCTCTAGGATGAGTAGCGCCTTTGACCAACTTGCCCGCCCCGTCCAGAAGTGGATCAGACAGCAGGGGTGGCGTGAGCTGCGCGACATTCAAGCGCGTGCAATTCGGACTATTCACGAAACTGACAACGACCTCATCGTCGCGGCATCGACGGCCGGTGGTAAAACAGAGGCCGCATTTTTTCCGTTGATCTCTCAGGTGCTGGATGCACCGGCAGAGGGCGGCGGGTTCGACTTGCTCTACATCGGACCACTCAAAGCGCTGATCACCGATCAGGCGGGGCGGCTCGAAGGCATCTGTCAAGAGGCGGAGCTTCCAGTGGTGCCGTGGCACGGCGATGTGTCGCAATCAGTCAAAACGCGCGCGATGAAAAACCCTAAGGGGATACTATTGATCACGCCAGAGTCGCTGGAGGCATTGTTTGTCCGTCGGGGCTTGGAAATCGCGCGCCTGTTCGGTGCAACCCGAGCTGTGGTAATCGATGAATTGCACACTGTGCTCGATAGTGAGCGCGGGGTGCAATTGCGGTCCCTGCTGACACGTCTTGAGTTGGCGATCAAAAGGCCCATCCGCCGGATTGGACTATCTGCGACGCTCGGGGATATGGATCTCGCCCGCGCTTATCTGCGGCCTGACAATGCGGAAAACGTCGCATTGATCGAAGCGGAGGGTGGAGAAGCTGAACTTAAACTCCAGCTGCGTGGCTATCTTTCCGGTGGAGAAGACGACAACACCCCATCTGCCACGGATGCTGTCGCAGCGCATTTATTCGAGCATCTAAGGGGAAGCGACAATCTTGTGTTTGCAGGCTCCCGCCAACGTGTCGAGATCTATGCTGACCGGCTGCGTGATCTTTGCGAGCAAGAGCACCTTCCCCAAGAGTTCTACCCGCACCATGCCAGCCTTTCACGCGATCACCGCGATTTTGTTGAACGGCGCCTGAAAGACAGCAGCAAACCGACCACAGCTGTCTGCACGTCCACACTAGAGCTTGGCATCGACATCGGCGATGTGACCTGTGTCGCCCAAATCGGCGCACCCTTCACCGTCGCAGCCCTGCGGCAGCGATTGGGACGTTCAGGACGTAGGGAGGGCCAGCCAGCCATCCTTCGACAATACGCGGTAGAAACGAGGCTCACTTCGGATAGCAGCTTTGTGGATCGTCTGAGACTAGGCCTGATCCGGTCGATTGCGATGATTGATCTGTTGTTGGAGGGCTGGTGTGAACCACCCAAGCCGCAAGCGCTGCATCTGTCGACACTTGTCCATCAAATCCTTTCAGTGATCGCACAACGGGGAGGGGCTCCGGCAAATATTCTATACAACGTGCTGTGTCGCGAAGGCCCGTTTCGGCAAGTCACCACAGCTATGTTCACTGATGTGCTGCGCGCGCTCGGTAATCCTGAAACTGGCTTGATAGAGCAAACGGACGGGGGGTTGTTGCTCTTGGGCCAAAACGGAGAGCGGTTAGTCGAGCATTATAGCTTTTACGCGGTGTTCAAGACGCCCGAAGAATACCGGCTGGTTTCAAACGGTCGGGATCTTGGGACATTGCCAATCGACAACATCCTCTCACCTGGGATGATGCTCATCTTTTCCGGACGCCGTTGGCTGGTTCAGGAAATCCATGACCGGGAAAAGGTAATTATGGTCAAACCTGCCAAAGCAGGTGTGCCGCCTGTCTTTGGTGGGGACCCGGGCGAGATCCATGACAAGGTAATCGCGCGCATGTTCGATGTGTTGGAGGGCGATACCAAGCCCCTCTACATGGACGCGAATGCGTTTGAAATGCTTGAGGAGGCGCGGCTGAACTATGCGCAGATGGGGTTTGCTAACGGGTCGCTTGTCAATTTGGGGGAAGAAACATCAATTATCGCAACACGAGTAGGGACAATGAAAACGACAACCTTGGCGCTTGCGCTGAGAAGCTTTGGGTTTTCTGTCGAACAATATGATGGTTTCCTTCAAGTGGAAGCTGGGGAAGAAACTCCGCCATTAACCGAGGTTCTCAACAGGATTGGGGAGGGTGAAGATGTTGATCTATTTGCAGGCGCTGGAAACCTGCTGACCGAGAAGTTTCACCCGCATTTGACGCGCGAATTATTGGAGTTGGATGCGATTTCATCTAGGCTTGAGCCAAAATGCCTTGAAAGTGTAGTCACAGCTCTTGCTGCCAACGCTAGGGCGAGAAGTTGAAGTTCGGTGTGAATTCCAAACTGATTTTTTGGCTGACCAGAGCAAGCGGCTTTCAGGCCCGTCCTTGGCAATCCGATCTCACTATGATCTTCATTTAACTGATTGTAATATAATAAGCGAAAGAACGCAGGTAGAATCGTGAGTTGCTGTTATCGAACACATATCGACGCTGTTTTTCAACTTTTTGCCGCGGAGGTATGCTTTTGACAGATCGCAGCGCTGTTCCCACAATCCGTGGTTATTTTTATCAGTTTGATCGCTCGATCCTGAGCATTCTTGAACTCGCCGAAGCTACGGAAAGCGTGGCAATTGAATGCATCGAAGACATCGATGTGCGAACAGCGACGGACTTCACTGCTGTCCAATGCAAATATTACGAGAAGACCGAATACAATCATTCGGTAATCAAGCCAGCCATAATTTTTATGCTTTCGCATTACAAAGACGGTCTTACGGCAGGCCGGCCTTCGATAAAATATAAGCTCAGTGGCTATTTCGAGTCCGGTCAAAGCAAACTCGTCATGCCGTTCAATATTGATTTCCTCAAAGAAAATTTCCTCACCGTTACATCGAAAAAAATCACTGAAAAAAAACATGAGGAATTGAACGTCAGCGATCAAGAGCTCAAGGGCTTCTTGGAAGCCCTCTCGATCGACGTAGATGCCGCAAAGTTCGACGACCAGTTCAATACCATCATCGGTGCGCTCGCCAAGCGGTTTGATTGCTCGCTCTTTACGGCCGAGTTCTTCTATTACAACAGCGCACTTCGCGTTATCAAGGAATTGTCGACCCAAACCGATGAAGCCTTGCGCATCATCACAAGGCAAGAGTTTCTTGAGCGAATAGATACATCTTCAATCCTCTTCGACGAGTGGTTCGTCGCCAAGAGGGGAAAAGCCAAGTATTATCAAAAGCTCCGCAATGAATTTTTCGTCAATGGATTGAATATCTCATCGGCAGATCGGCTCTTCATTATCCATGTGAGCGAAAGTTCGTATCAGAGGGGCGCTGTTAAAGGCCTGCTCAAGACAATTTCACGGAAGTACTCCAAACTATCACCGCGAGAGGCGAAACCGTTTTCGCCGTACGTTTTGCTCTGTGGCATCGACGATGCAGAGATCGCAGCCCTTAAGCAGGAGTTGCACAATGAGAGTCTTCGTTTCCTCGACGGATATGATTTCAAAGACGCCGAGTTTGACGGAGCCTCAATCTCTCGCTCTGCGACTCACAGCAACGGTCCTGATTTGCGAATATTTTCCTACCTGTTTGAAGCACAACAGACTTTTCAATCTTTCCTACGATCCCGGGAAATTTATGAATTTTATGAAATCACGCCCGTGGCTGACTTTGGCGACGACGCCATAAAGCACGTTAGGCTCCAAGTTCCAGACTATAAAGATATCGAAAGCATAATTTAGGGGTAAATCTATGAGCAATGTAAAAGCTGAAGTGGTCGCGGTGTTCCCTGACAAGGTTAAGATTGTTGTCGATGATCTCGAAAATTTTCGTGTAGCGGAAGAGTCTTTGCGGGTTGGATCTTATCTTAAGATATCTGACAACGAAAACGCTGTTCTGATTGCAATTATTGAAAATTTTCAGATTCAGGCTCAAGACGACGGTAGCCGGGACTACGTGATCGACGCGTTTCCGCTCGGTGTTCTGCGCGATAAAAAATTCGAACGGGGCGGTGACGCCCTTGCAATCCCACCAAAGACGGTTGAGCCCGCCACTATAGACGACATCCGGCTCATCTATGGCAGTGCATTACCTTTAAACGATCGCTTTTGCTTTTCAAGACTGGCGACGAACCAAGAAGTTGAAGTTCCAGTCGACGGGAACAAGTTCTTCAATAAGCATATCGCTGTAGTCGGTTCGACTGGTTCCGGGAAATCTCACACAGTGGCGAAGATTGTTCAGAACGCTGTAGCTGAGAAGGGCGATTATGCCTTGAACAATTCGCACGTGATCATATTCGATATCCATTCCGAGTATCGAGCGGCTTTTCCGGACGCGAATTTTTTGGACAGCGCAAATCTTGTGCTTCCCTACTGGATGCTGAGTGGCGAGGAACTGGAAGAGTTCTTTCTTGATACCGAGGCGAACGATCACAACCAACGCAACGTGTTCAAAGATGCTGTTCTTCAGAGTAGGAAGGCCCAGTATTCTGGTGCCGAAGACGTCAAGGAGCGGATCCATATGGATACGCCTCTTCCTTTCAACATCCGTGATGTTCTCAAGCACGTGATTGCTCGGAATGGCGAGATGATTGATACTGGCGAGGTCTTCGCCTCCGGAGCAAAGAAGGGCCAGACGAAGTTCACCCAAGGTAGCCTCAATGGGCGCCTTACAAATTTTGTGAACCGGCTTGAGAGCAAGATCAACGACCGCCGGCTCGAGTTTTTTTTGGGGGAGAAGTCGCAAACCATCACCTTCGAAGAAACGCTCCGCTCAATTCTCGGCTACAGTACAGAAAAGCCAAAAAATGTTACTGTTATCGATCTGAGTGGCGTCCCTTTTGAGGTTCTTAGCATTACGGTTTCGCTGATCTCGCGTTTGATTTTCGAGCATGGATATTTTTACAAGCGGTTGCGCTCTGCGGCTGATCCAAACGAGAAGATCAACAATGACGCGCCCATCCTTCTCGTTTACGAGGAAGCGCACAAATATGTACCGAATAGCGATCTTTCCAAGTTTCGTGCGTCGAAAATGTCAATCGAACGCATTGCCAAGGAGGGACGGAAGTACGGCGTTACTTTGCTTCTCGCGAGCCAAAGGCCATCAGAGATCTCCGAAACCATTTTCTCGCAGTGCAACAGTTTCATTGCGATGCGTCTGACTAATCCCGTTGATCAAGGATATGTGCGTAAGCTTTTGCCGGACTCACTGGGTTCTCTGATCGACAAAATGCCAGCCTTCAAGCAGGGAGAGGCGCTGCTTGTCGGAGAATCGATCGCACTTCCATCTGTGGTGCAGATTGATGTTTGCACAACTGGGCCGGCATCGACGGACATTCCCTATTGGGCTCTATGGAAAGAACAGTGGAAGGACCTTGCCATCCATGAGATCCGGGACGAGTGGCTGCGGCGCTAATAGTTCAGGCAGTCTGCGCTTGGATACAGATAAGTGCTGGGCGCAGTCTGTGCGACTTGTATGAGCAAGTGATTGGCTAATCGATCAGAGAAACGTAGTCAAAGGCTGGCTATTTCTATCGATGAACGACCTTACTGAGAAGACCAACTGATAACTTGTTGTATCAACAGAAAAGCCGCATCTTTCGCGGAAACACGGACGGAACATAATGCGCCTTCTCGTTTCAGCTGACATTCACCTTGGATCACCCATCCGATCCGTGGCGTTACGCAACCCGGACCTCGGCGACCGGCTGAAACAGGCCAGCCGCGATACTTTTGCCGAGATCGTCGATCTGGCGATATCGGAACAGGTCGATGCGTTGGTGCTGGCGGGCGACATCTTTGACAATGGTTACCCGGACCTGAAATCCCGCGCCTTCCTGATTGCCCAGTTGGCGCGTGCCTCCGAAGCTGGTGTGCCCACGGTGCTGATCAGGGGTAACCACGATGCGCTGTTAGATCACAAGGCGCATGGAGATTTGGGGCCGAACATCCATCTGCTGCACAAGGGCGCACCAACGGTCGAGATCGGCGGCACGGCTTTCCATGGCCTCTCCTTTGATGCGGCCCATGTGGCGAAGAGCTTCCTTCCCGATTATCCGCGACCGGTGCCGGGCAAGCGCAACGTGGGGCTGATGCATACCTCGCTTGACGGTGCCCCGGGCCATGATCCCTATGCACCCTGCGCCGAACGGGACCTGATGGCGCATGGGTACGACCTCTGGTGCCTCGGGCACATTCATGCACCTTTTGAGCGGGTCGATGGACCGATTCTGGCGGTCATGCCCGGTATCCCGCAGCCGCGTCACTCTGGCGAGCGCAACGGTGGTACCGTGACCTTTGTGTCGCTGGGCGAGGGCACGCCGGAGTTCGAACGCCGCGCCATTGGGCACCTTGGCTTTTCCGAATGTGCGCTGGATCTGAGCGCCTGTGCTGACCAACAAGAGGTCTTGCGCAGCTTGGGAGACGCGTTGATGTCCGCGCAAGTGCCGGAACGCGATATGGCGGTGCGCCTGCACGTCACTTCGGATCGCCACGGGACAGAACTGGTGACGGAACTGGCGGCCGAAGTGCTGGATAGCATCGATCGCGTATTCCTCGACAAGGTCAAATCTGTCCCGCCGCCCCGCAAACCGGGTGCCGAGACCGACGATCTTGTCCGCCTCATGCAGGACGAACTGGCCGAAGAAGGCTTTCGACAGGCCGCCCTGCAACAGCTTGAAGAACTACGCCTCGCCCTGCCATCCGAAATCATGGACGAGTTGGATGAGGGCGGGCTGGATACGCTTCTGGAGGAAGCGATTGCGGAAGTCTCTCTGACATTGCACGCGGGGGCCTCGCAATGAGGCTGAACCGGTTAGACCTGATCCGCTATGGCCGTTTCAAAGACGCCGAGATTACCTTTCCAAAGCGTGACGAAGGCGTGTCCGACGTGACAGTGATCTTTGGTCCGAATGAGGCGGGCAAGTCCACGGCCTATCACGCCTTTCTGGAATTGCTCTTCGGGTTCAAAGGCGGGGCGCACCCTTATGCCTTTCGTTTCGACCGAAGTGACCTTTTGGTAGGAGCAGAACTTGACCTGCCTGGCCGCGGGGTCATGGCTTTGCGCCGAAATAGCAAGAGGTCCCAATCGCTGTTGGACGCAAATGACCGCCCAATAAACGAGGCGATCTTGTCGGGTGCTTTGTACGGCTTGACGCGAGATACATACGAGGAACGGTTTTCGCTCAACGAAAAGGGTTTGCGGGAAGGCGGAGAACGGATCGCCGGGGCGCAAGGGGACCTTGGCCAGCTCCTGCATGCGGGTCTCTCTGGCCTGACAGGCATGGCACAAACGCTGGACGCGTTGGCGGAGCGGGCCGACAAATTTCACAAGAAACGCGGTCGAGGGAACGCTCTTAAAACAGGCAGTGACCGCCTGAAAGAGATTGGTCGCGAGCTGAGGGCTGATCGCCTGACGACCGAGCGAGAGCGCAACCTGCGTCATGATCGGGACCGGGCTGCGGCGGAGTTTGAGGGGGTCGATGCCGAGCTGCGGCAAGCCCATCAAAGACAAGCTGCGTCGAAAGCCGCAGAGGTCTGGTACGATCTTACCGAGGAGAAAGGGCAGCTGACAGAGGCCTTGGTCGATTTCCCCGACGGCCCCGAGCTTCCTCCTGGCGCGGCAGAGCGCGTGGCGGGCCTTGTCGAAAAAATCGCGGCGCAAACGATCCGGATCACGGAGGCGGAAGAAGAGATCACCAAGCAAGATCGGATCATCGCAGACAATCCGGTCGACATGCTGGCCCAACTGTTGACGGCAGAGTTGGAACGGCTCGATCAACTGACCATCGACGGAGCGCCGCTGATGGGGCGGGCCAGCACTGCGCGGGCCGATCTTGCCCGGCGCAGCGAAGATCAGGAAAAACTCAGTAGCCAAATAGACACCGTTTTGCGGCTCCTCCAGGTGCCAGATGCGCCGGCATCCACAATTGCCTTGGAGGCAAGCGTTCTTGAGCATCTCGCGGCTGCAGTCCAGGAGTGCTTGACCGCTAGTATTTCAGCGGACGCCGCGCGAAAGGCCGTCGAAGCAGCCCGCGTCCAACAGGGCGATGCGCCCGCTGAACCGCAAGACTTGACTGCGCTGCGAGCCGCCTTCGATCTTTGGAAGACTGTGGCCGATCTTACCGCGTTAGAGACTGATCAAAGCCAAGCTTTGGCGCGTCTGACTAAGGTCACTGCTGGTCTGCCGGGGTCCTGGAAAGAACTGATCTCCGAGGGCCTTCCGACGCGCGAAACGCTCGACGAAGTCGGTCGGAACTGGGCGGCCCTGGCCGCCGACCTTGCGTCGGCGAGCAATGACCTCGACGCGCGCGCGGCAGAACTGGCCGAGGCGCGGGGCGACCTTTCCGCGCATGAGGCTGCACCTGACGCTGTTGACATCGTCATTACCGAAGAGACCCGGCGTCGGCGTGACATGGTATGGCAGCAGCACCGGGGCGATCTGACCACCAAGACCGCGGATCAATTCGAGGCGGCGATGTATGCTGATGATGGCACCCGCGCGCATTACCTGACCGGCGCAGAGGCCCGGCAGCGACTGCTCGCGGCACAAAGTCAGGAGCGGACCGCCGACGCAAGGCATGGAACCGCAAAGACGCGTCACGACGACCTGGTCACTCTCCGTGACCGCCTGTCGGAGCGCTGTTCCAGATTGGCGCTTGCACTAGGATTGGAAGAAGACGCGGCCCCCTCAGCCTTCAGCGCGCGCCAGCAGACACTGAACGCAGCGGCCGAAGCTGCTGCCGATCATTCCAATGCGAAAGAAGCGTTAAGAGCCCGTCTTGCCCATCAGGAGGCGGCCCGCGACGCGCTGATTGGTGCTGCGCGGCCCCTTGGACTTGACCCTGCGAAAGGTGCTCTACCCACTCAGGTACAACGCGCATTGACTTTGGAGGATAGTGATCGCAAGGCTTGGGCGAAATGGCAGGACGGCGAGAAGACTATAGCCAAGCTGGACAGCAAGTCGGAGGAATGCCGAACCGACTGCGAAACGGCGCAAGGGAAGCTTGACCGGTTGACTGCGGCGCTGCCTCTGCCTGATCACTCTCTTGAGGCAATTCGAGCCGCTTTGCCGCACCTGCGCAGCCTGCAGCAGCTTTATGGCGAGCATCAAAAGCTTTCCGCTCGGATCGAGGCCTTAGAGAAGGCGGTTGCCGCCCTTGCCGATGGCGCGCAGAGTCTGAATCGGATTTTGGATGATCCTGAGGAAGAGCCTGATATCGACCCCGTTCGAGTCATCGACCGTGCGCGTGTGCGCGTGGCGGCATCCATGCGGGCTGACGAAAAACGAGCTGAGGCCACATCGCGACGCGATGAAACCGCCAGCTTAAAAAGCCGCGCAAAGACCGAATTTCAAGCCGCAATCGGTGACCTAGATGGCTGCTTCAATGGGCAGGGCGGGCAAGACCTCGCGCCGCGCGACAGGGTCGCAAAGTTGGTTGAACGTGATCGTCTGCGCGCAGATAAGGCAACGGCGGACCGCGATCGGCAGAAGGCCCGTGATAGTGTAGACGCCGATCTCTTTGCAGAGGAACTGAACCGGATGCCGGACGCCACACGCGCAGCAGAGCTGGAACAGGCGTTGAAAGATGCGCAGGACTCCCGCGATACCGCCCGAGACGCGCAGCGCGAGGCTGCCCGCCTGTATCGCGAAGCTTTTGAGGCTGCCGACCGCAGCGATCTCGCCACCGAACAGGCGACACTGCTAGAAGAACTCCGGAGCGGCGCGCGTCAGGCGGCTGTAGCTCGGCTCGGGGTGCTGGCGTCGCGCGGGGCGCTGCGTCGACTTGCGGCAGAGCGGCGCAGTGGCATGCTGCGCGACGTCGAAGAGGCCTTTGTCACCATGACCGCTCCCAAGTGGAAAGGAGTTGATGTTTGGAGCCAGGCGGAAGGCGAAAAGCTCGTCGGTATCCAACCTAACGGCAGCACGGTTCCAGTTGAACAGATGTCAACGGGCACAATGGGTCAGTTGTATTTTGCGCTGCGCCTCGCTGGATATCGCAGCTTTGCCCGCGAGCCGGGCCCACTGCCGATGATCCTTGACGACATCATGGAAACCTTTGACGATACGCGCGCGCGAGCGGCCTTGCGGCTTTGTGCCGAGATCGGCACGAACGGACAGGCAATCCTCTTCACGCATCACGCCCATCTGGTCGAATTGGCACGCGACACCATCAAGGGGGTGACTGTCGTGAACATGCCAGACTGACAGGTTTGAGTAGGCCCCGGATTTACTCTTGCAAACTGGTATGGAAACAGGAAAGCAGAGTTCAACACTATCAGCCGAAGAGGTCGCCTGTGCCCGAAGAAGTATCCAGAACTTCGTAAAAACCAGACATGTGCAGTAAGAAGTCGTCGCCTAGGCTTCGGTAAGAAAACTCAAACGTTTCAATCGCGACGCGACGCTGTCCCGCTACCTCGGAATATTCGACAAGTTGGAGAAAGTGTGGCTCGGAATGAGGTGGCGACGCAAGTGTGCTGACTATCGCCATCCGCTGGTTTTGCTTAAGGGCTGGTTGTTTATAGGGATAGACGAAAACACAAAACACGCCTTTATCTGTCTTATAGCTAAAATCTGGTGCGATAGTTGCCTGTCGTTTACCGAAAGAAACCGTCTTGCGACCATCTTTAACATGTTGCGCTCGATCAAAAGGTATTGACTTGCACAGCGCATTGAAAATCGACAGCTTTGCTTTGGCCTCGCCGGGACCATCAAGAGACTCCAGAAATTTCTCAGCCTGCTCGTGAGGAATGCCTTTTAGATAGGATATGCACGTCGAGTATAGGCTATCGTAGTTCCAGGTTCCTCCAGATTGTGCATCATAGTCATCAATTTTGGCTTTCAAGCGTGCCACTTCCTGCGCTGTACCCGGCTTTCCATACGCACTTGGGTTGAATTCGCGAACGCCCCGTAGAAAATCTGTCTTTGATTTTTGTGGCAAGCAGAAGCTCCTGTCTATTTCACCTTATCAAAATCTCGAACCCACAAATTCTGGTGCAAGCGGGATGGCATTCTCGTTAAGATGCTTCCGGATAGTCTCTCTGTCTGAATGGTCGAAATAGTAGGGTCCGACGAGTTCCTTCTCGACAGCTTTTGCTAAGTCTGTGACATCGCTGGCTAGACGAAGCAGCCCTGTCCACTTTGCGTCCTCATCGAGAATCCTGCGGGTCTTGTCCGGGGTCATGAGAGCAATCGCCGTACTACGATCTTTGCTTAATTCATCAAGCCAGCGTTCAACACCTGACAGTACCATCAGATCGCGCGCTACTTGGTGGGTAATATAATGGCTGGGGCAATGGTAGATCAGGCTACCGATATCGTAGCTGCTCAGCTCGATGTCGGCATCAGAGTCGTTTTTGAGGTTCTTGGCCAACCTGATACCCATACGCGCTCCGTCGTTCGTTAATCCCGCCTTTGCCTCAATTTCAGCAATGTACCGAAATGGATAATTTTCAATATGCTCCAGAGTGTATTTGTTGACGATTTCTACGCCGCGAGACGCTTCATCAAGAGACCGCTGATAGTCTGCCGAGTCAAGCCAGTTAGCTGGAACGACATCTACTTTACGTCTGAAACCGCCATCGCTGAGTGCAATGGATTTCGCGGGTGTTTTATCGACAGTCGCACCCCAGAAGCGTCGATCTAGGACAATTTCTGATTTGCGCCGCAGGTCTAAAACGGTGTCTTTCACATTTCCTGAGAAATCGACGTAGGATTTCAGACTGCTTACGCACGGGCTCACACGCAAACAACGCCCTTCCATTACAAGAAGATCAACGTCGCTGGCACCTCGGATATGGACATTAAGCGGGACGGAACCTTGAAGTTTGAATTCCGGATAGAGATGCTCATCGCGAAGCCCTTCACTTAGGTTCCGTTCAACTTTCTCTGCTTCTTCATGCGAAATCTGCGTGGACCGTGGATCGACCTCCTGCATCGATCCTAAAGCATACTTCGTTGCCTTGTTGGCCGTTCTCTTCTCATAGGCTTCGCCATGCCCGGCAGACATTAGGACGGTGTTATTGTCATCCATTCGGCGCGAACGGAGCCGCGAAAGTCGTTCGTCAAAATCACGCGGCATCCGGCGCTCTCCTTTTCAAATTCATAGTTCCATGCGTGAAGCGGCCGCCGCCGTTGAAATACGATCCCTCAGCCGTTTGGAGATCAGGTGCGAACAACAGGTCGCAGTGACCTATGTGTGCCTGAAGCTCCGCCTCACCTGGTTTTGGTTTATTGCGGTAGCTATAGATTAGTCTGAATCCAGCGCGACCTTCGGGCAGGATGGCCGCTGAAACGCTATGAGACTGGCTTTGCGCTGTCTTTAGCCAAACGAATATTCGCTCATAGCGCTGTGTGATCTCGATCTTTCCCGCCCAGTCCCATTGAGGTTCGTTATCCTGGTCATACGATTTGCCTTCTAGATCCCATGATCCTGATATGTCGGGAATGCCAACCACCGAACGGACACCCTTCCAACGCCATCCAGATCGGTCAAAAAGCAAGAAAAGAGCACCGAAAACAGCAGCCCCAGTCAATGGCCAGAAGACAATTTCAGGCACATCTATCAGACCACGATCTTCTGCCAATGCAAGCAGCAGGCCGACACCGACGACTAGCCCGCCCGCGATCAGGCCAGCTGCAAAGGATATCCACATCCCAATTTTGGATCGGCTGTGACCGACAACGGAGTACTCATGTTCAGCCAAGGTAGAGACCTCATGATTTTCGGCCCATATTGTGAGTCGGGGCCGCAGGACCCCAAGATGTACCCCACTCTGCGCAAATTTTCAATCCGAAGGCGTAGATGTTTTCACTTTTTGTTCTAGCCGTAGCTGAAGGTATACTTTGTCGGGTTTTCGTAAGTTACGATATGCGACTGGTCACCATAATTCCTAGTTATCGTTACCGATAGACCGAGGGGCTGGCGTCTGATGAGGTCAGATCCAAAATATTAGATAAGAAACCTTACAAACCGTCAGTAATTGACCTGTTCGAAGCCGTAGTTTCCTTCGTAATCACGCCAATCAACGAAGACCGAGCGATGGAAAATGCTCGGGCAATTGTATCCCCATCGTTCAAGGCCAGTATGTGCCTCAGGCAGTGCCGTTGGAGCAGACCGAGCCCATGAAAAATCACCTTGGGTTCCATAGGTGCCGAGGTAAATGGTAGCAGATCGGTTGCAGTCTCCGTCGCGGCCGGACTCGTTTTGGCGTGCATATCGGACATCGTAAACGCGGATTGAGCGTACAAAGTTGAATTGGGGGCCGCTGATGTCGATGTCGGCGCGGTCTTGGACCAAATGGAGCGCAAATCCTTCCGGAAGCAGATGAGGCTTTGGTCCGGCAATGTCGAAAACGGCATTTTCAGAAGGCAGAGGTTCGGTTGCTGGCGACAGAAGTGGTCGCGGGCGATCCTGACTAGTGAACATGATATCGTAGAAACGACTTCGATTATCTGACGGGGCATCTGGATCATAGGATGCGCCCATTGGGCACCGCCAAATCTGCAATGGCGGCTCAACGGGCCAAGGCGTGATCCGGCGGATGAATTCAGCGCGTGCACGGGCACATGGAACTGACGCTGGCCAGCCGCCAGAGAGGCACAGCAAAATTGCGCAATCGATCTGATAAGTTTGAGCCTGCACACGATTGGCAAGGCCTACGGACGAACCAACAAGTGCAAGTACGGCGACAATTGAGTATTTTCGAAATCTGCGAAGCATGTGAAGCATCCTATCGAGTAGGGTGCAAGCAGCATGACTTCATTAGTATATTATTGCAACTCTAAATATATTATTGATAAAAGACGCATAATCAATCTTATGTTAAATTTAAGCAAAATACAATCAATCTGGCGATATGCAATGCTTTGCTAAGACTGTCAGATCCTCTATGCTCACCGCTAGTTTGCAGTTGCTCTGGAACGACAGAAGGCCGTGGCCCCCACGATCTTACGCAGGGGCCATCGACATATTTTATGGAAGCTTCATCTCGCTGTAGTCGCCCCTGACATAGAGCGTGACGGTAACGTCCTGCCCATCGCGATTCCGCCAGAACCAGCCATGATTGCCAGTGAATGCCGCCGTCAGGACGCCCTCTTCTTCCTCAACCGCACGGCCTTTTGCATAGCTGATGTTATTGCCACCGCCATCGCCGTGCAGGTCAAAGTTGACGACACCGTTTTCAGCAACCCACAGGAATTCGGCCTCTGCGCCTTCTTCCATGACGAGCTTGACCTCGATGCCTTCGCCGGGGGTCAGCGTCACGCTGTATTGATCTGTCCATTCGGGCTCTGTGGTTTGAGCATAGGCGGCCCCGACAAAAAAGCTGAAGAACCCGCCGCCAAGGCTTGACTGTTCTTCGATGGTGCTCGTGTTCTGAAGCCCCAGCAGGCGGTCGGCTTCGGCTTCTTCAGCAAGCTGGACCTTGATATCACCCATCTCTGCCAAGCCAACGGCCTTGCCTATGCCAGTGGGATCAATCCCGTATTCTGAAGGCAAGACGACCGTGACGAGGATCGCGACCGCCGCGACTGCAGCCAGAATCGTAGACTTGATAAGCTGCGCTGAGGTTGGCAGTTCATCGGGGTTTGGTTTGTTTCCGTTGTGCATTTTCTTATTCTCCAAAATGTTAGGCGACGAAGTAGCCGGTCATCTGGTATCCCACCAAAATGAATCCGGCAGACATCATCACGACGTTTGCGGTGTAGGCATGTTTCCAGAAGCTGGTTGTCTTGCGCCAATAGCCCATGACGATCAGGATCATCGCCAAAGCTATTAATTGACCAATCTCGACGCCGACGTTGAATGCCAGCAGGTTGGGGATCAGACCATTCGGTGCGATGTCATATTCAAGCAGCTTGGTCGCCAATCCCAATCCGTGGAAGAAGCCAAAGATCAAGGTCGCAGCCTTGGTGTCGGGTTGGACCCCAAACCAGCGCTGATAGGCCCCAAGATTGTCGAGCGCTTTGTAGACCACCGACAGTCCGATGATGGCGTCGATGAGATAGGAACTGAAGTTCCAGCCAAAGTAGACCCCGGCCAGCATCGTCGTGGAGTGACCGATGGCGAACAAGCTGACGTAGATGCCGACGTGCTTCATCTTGTAAAGGAAGAAGACGACGCCAAACAGGAACAGCAGATGGTCGTAGCCGGTGACCATGTGTTTGGCCCCCAGATACATGAAGGGGATCAGCTTCATGCCGCTGATCTCCTGGATATAGCCCTTGTCACCTGCGGTGACGGCGTGGGCATAGGCCGTGGTCGCAAAGGCGACGAGCGCCAACAGGACCATTGCCATGAGGATCAGGGGTTGCCGCATGGGATGCGACCAGACCCCCGACCCGTAGGATCGGTTGTGTATCATTATGATTTTCCGCTTTGTGAAAGTGTGGGATGACAGCGCCCGAAGGGCGCAGCATCACACGCGCGGAGGTCGGTCCAGATCGAAGCCCCTACGATCCGGCATGGCATAATGGGCCAATGCCCAGTTTGTTCGTGTCGATGGCACCATACGCGATGATATGCGAGGTGGCAGGAATGCGGTGTAATGGTCGTGATCTGCTACATCATGGGCGTGGCCATGATAAGCATCCATCACACTGACAACTTCGTCGTGCACATGGCCATGTTCCTCGATCTCAGCATGTTGGTCTGCAACAATCAGAGGAAGGTTGGTGATGTCGTGAGAAACCATACGGGAGTTGAACGACGCGATCATGCCCACCGTCAAAGCGATGGTCAGTATAACTCCAAGATAGCTTTTTATCTGCCGTCTCATCCAACTCGTTTCTGAAGGTCTTGGCCCACTTGCCTCATCCCCCTAGGGGGGTTACCTATCTGATATGACAAAACACGTACCTCATGCAACCCATCCGGCAATAGTCAAACGGCTGAAACGCGCCAACGGGCATTTGGTGAGCGTCATCAAGATGATTGAAGACGCACAGCACTGCACCGATATCGCGCAGCAATTGCATGCCGTTGAGAAGGCGATCCAGCAGGCCAAACGCACGCTGATCCAGGACCACATCGACCATTGCTTCGATAACGCCCTTATTGAGTCCGACGATTCCACTATTGCCCCTGAATTTAAAGCGATCATCAAGTATCTATGAAGGACAACTTATGCTCTCCGTCCTATCTGACCGCACCTATCGCCACCTGTTTCTGGCACAGATCGTGGCGCTGCTCGGCACTGGGCTTGCGACCATCGCTCTGGGTCTTCTGGCATACGACCTGTCTGGCGAAAGGGCCGGCATGGTTCTGGGCGCGATCTTCACGATCAAGATGGTCGCCTATGTCGGCATCGCGCCGATTGCAGGAGCTTTCGCCAATCGCTGGCCGCGCCGAACCATGCTGGTCAGCCTCGATCTGGTCCGGGCCGCTGTGGCAATATGCCTGCCTTTCGTTACCGAAGTTTGGCAGGCCTACATCCTGATCTTTGTGCTGCAATCCGCATCTGCGGCGTTCACACCAACGTTTCAGGCCACGATCCCCGATATCCTGCCAGAAGAAGACCGCTATACCTGCGCCTTGTCGCTCTCGCGGTTGGCCTATGACCTTGAGAACATCATCAGCCCGATGCTGGCCGCGATCCTGCTCGCCTTTGTCAGCTATCATGTCTTGTTTGTCGGCACCGTGATCGGGTTTGTCGGATCGGCCCTGCTGGTCGTGTCGGTCCTGCTGCCCAGCCCGCAACCAACAGCACCGAGGGGTATCTATGACCGCACAACGCGCGGCATGCGGATATACCTAGCGACTCCGCGCCTGCGGGGGCTTTTGTCGCTCAACCTCGCCGCAGCGGCGGCGGGCGCGATGGTGCTGGTGAACACTGTGGTTCTGGTCCGCTCCGATCTGGGCCTTGGCGATGCGCAGGTGGCAGTCGCCCTTGGTGCTTTCGGTGGCGGGTCGATGCTGGCGGCACTCTTGCTTCCCCGACTTCTGGACAGCCGCCCTGACCGCCCGGTGATGATCGGCGGAGCGGCAGTGCTGGCTGTCTCGCTTCTGGGCCTGTCTCTGATGACACTGTTATACGACACGCAGTGGCTCACACTGCTTGCTGGCTGGTTCATCATAGGGATCGGATATTCCGTCGTGCTGACCCCATCAGGACGGCTGCTCAAACGATCCGCACACGCTGAGGATCGACCAGCTGTCTACGCGGCTCAGTTTGCGCTGTCACATGCTTGCTGGCTGGTGACATACCCCCTCGCTGGTTGGTTGATCACCGTGGCTGGTCCAGTGACTGCGTTTGCAGTTCTTGCATTGCTCGCGGTTGCTGGATTGGTGGGTGGAGTCGCTTTGTGGCCGAAGGAGGATAACGGTTCAATGCAGCACTCACATGACGATCTCCCAAGAGATCACCCGCATGTGCAGGATGGCAGAACCCACAGCCATCCAATTGTCATAGACGACTATCATCAGCACTGGCCAAGGATGCGAGAACCGGAAGTGGGCCAATAACCGTCCATGGCAGAGTTATCGAATGGTGGAAGGGGAAAAGGTGCCACCAAGTCCTCCGCCAGCACCCGCCCAATGGCATTTTCCAATCCGACGAGTTCTGAAATGTTCACCGGACTGGCAAGCGCTAGGCTCTGTTCAACCGCGAAGGCCAAGGAAATCAATTCTCGTGTCCCTGTGCGTTCGTCCACACTACATGAGTCTACTGCAGATTTTGCCCCGGTTTTCTTCATGTCAACATACCCGTTTCTTCTGGTGGCCAAACCGACAGGACATTTTCCACTATTGGCCTTTCTGGCACTGGCAGAAGTTTTGACACAGTGCCAACCGCGACAAATCCCAAAAGCTGTTCTATGACGCTGAGCCCAAGGCCTTTCTGAAGTGCGCGGGTCTTTACCTTATCCCCGCTAACAATCATCGACCCAAACCCAAACGATGTCGCGGTCAGCAAGATGTTCTGCACCGCTGCCCCTACTGACACCCACTGCTCATGGGGCGGCGTGTCCGGAACATTGTCGCGGATCGCACCAACCACGGCGATCAGACAGGCTCCATTAAAGGCTTTTTCACGGGCTCTCTCAGTTTGCTCCTCGCTGAGTGTATTGTGCGTTTCGCAGGCAGCAGCTTCGAATAAGTTTGCGAGCAACGTCCGTTGATCATTTCTGATCAGAATGAAACGCCATGGCCGCAACCGGCGGTGATCCGGTGCTGCGCAAGCCGCGTCAATCATTGTCCTCACTTGCTCAAGACTCGGGCCAGGCTCGATAAGCCGTCGTGGGGACACGGATCGGCGGCGAAATATGTTATCTAGCGTCATATTGATCCCTCAACAGAAAAAAAAGGGCGGCAAGATTGCCGCCCATCTCTTTCGGATTATTAAACAACTCAGGCAGTGTATTCCTTGGACTTGAAGGAAACAGCTTTGGAGCGAGGTGTTGCATTCGCAAGCTTGCGAATATTGCCCCATGTGTGTTTGTAGTCTGGCAGAACCAGTTCATTAACACCTGGGCTCACCACATTGCCTTGGCTGCCCGCAGGCGAGCCGAACACCATCGCGACCTGACCAGGTTTGGCTGTCTCCACTGGATAGGCCATGCCTTGTGTTGCGCCATTTCCGTTTGAAATCTCGATCAAATCACCGGCGGATATACCCAAATCGGCCATATCGTCAGCGTTCATTTCAATGAATGGATACGGGAAGCGGTCTTGGATAAAGTCATTGTCTTGATCTAGCAACTGGCTTTGCCAAAAGATGTTGGCACGCACGTTGTTGATCCAGAACTCATACTTGGCTTCTTCCTCGGCTTTGCCAGCAGCTTGCCAGCCCCGCCATCCAGCAGCGCAGAACAGAGCCTTTTGATCTTCGCGACCGTGCCGGGTGAACTTGCCGTCCGAATATTCCCGCTCAGTTCCGATCAGCTTGCCGTCCTCAAAGCCAACAACCGGTTCAAGAACACCCTTGACTCAGCCACAGACAGAGAGCTGCTTTCCGACTTTAAAGGGTGAAACCTGATGGTCAGGACAGTCTATTAACTGGACATTTACAGATTTATCGCCATATATGAGGTGTAGGTGGCATTTTGCTACCTTTTCCAAGCATGGAGTTGTTATGGCCCAATCTATCAAGCTGTCTGATGATGTCATGTCAGTTGTCCGCCGCGAGTCTGGTTTGCAAAGCCGGTCCGTTGCCGGGCAAATCACCCATTGGATCAACATCGGTCGCGCGATCGAGCAATCGAGCGCGTTTGACTATCAACACATCAATGCCGCCCTTGCAGGGGAGCTTTCCCCCGACGAACTGAGCGCTGAAGAGCAAGAAGTCTGGTTTGCGCAGTTTGGTGAAGATATGACCGCGCCGTCTGATCAAGAAGAGGCCTTCTTTGCACAGCGTCGTCAGCTGGGCCGTGGTGTTGGGCTGAATGACAAAGGCGAGTTGGTCTACCCTGAGGCCGCAGCCTGAGCGTGGCCCCTGTCCCGCGTCCAATACTCGTGATGCTGGCAGGTCCGAACGGATCAGGCAAATCCACGCTTTACGAGACGCGGATCGCGCCAAAATTTGCCGTGCCCTTTATCAACGCCGACGTCATCCAGCGTGATGAGCTCAAAGACGGTGATGTCAATGCAGCGTACGAGGCGGCACAAATCGCCACCGAGCGCCGCACGTCCTTGATGGCGGATCGTAAAAGCTTTGCCACGGAAACCGTGTTCTCTCATCCTTCTAAGCTTGACCTTATTACCCAAGCCAAAGCCCTAGGGTATCGCGTTATGACGTTTCATATCTCGGTAGCGCATCCCGACCTATCCGTCGCTCGCGTCGGTGAAAGGGTCATTGAGGGTGGTCATCCCGTACCTGAAGAGAAAATCAGAAACCGATATGATCGCTCCGGCCCCCTGATCCGCCAAGCGATTCTGAGCAGTGACATCGGTCATGTCTTTGACAGCTCCCAGTTGAACCAGCCCCCGGTGCGGGCGTTGTCATTCACAAACGGAACCCTCGCCTTTGCCTTGCCGCAGCTTCCCAATTGGGTGCTCGATCTCTACGGGGACGATTTAGTTCTGTAGGTAGCGCTGTTTATGACAGGCCCATCAGCCACAGTTGGCTGGCCGTCAACAATCGCTATTGGTAGTGTGGAGCGAAATTCATAATATTCGGAACGACATTTTCTGCGCGCAAAATCAGCACCTTGCAGAATCCGTAATTCTGTTCCGTATCAGAGCCTCCAAATTAGGCAAAAAACCATGCTGATCGGCTATGCACGTGTTTCCACGACAGGACAAAACCTGGAAACCCAAATCGAGCACCTCCAGGCCGAGGGCTGCGACAGGATATTCCAGGAAAAACTGACCGGGTTCGACCGCCGCCGTCCTCAGCTGGAAAAGATGCTCAAAACCCTTCAACCAGGTGATACTCTCATCGTCACCAGCCTGGACCGGTTGGCCAGATCCACTCATGATCTCTTTGTAATCACCCAGAGAGTAGAAGCATCTGAGGCATCGTTCCGATCTCTGCGAGAGCCTTGGGCTGACACTACAAGCTCGATGGGAAAGTTCTTACTAACTGTTTTTGCAGGGCTTTCCGAGCTGGAACGCAATCTAATCAATGAACGGACAAATGACGGTAGGACCTCAGCAAAAAAACGCGGCGTGAAGTTTGGTCGAAAATTCAAACTAACCACGCATCAGCAGGATCAGGTCAGAACCATGCTGCAAGAAGGACAATCCATCCGGGCCATCGCTCGACATTTCAACGTCGGCGTGGCTACAATTGACAGGATAAAGAAGACAACCCATCCCAGCTGAAAAATCTTGCCGTTTCTACCCCCCTTCGTGCGTACTGGGCCTACTTCTCCCGAACGCCAGATCAATATGAAAAATTCCAGCTCAATTCGGCAAGTTTCGCGGCAGCAGATCAGCATCGTTTGGACCACCACATCGTCGAATTGATCATTCTGCAGCAACATCAACCGTTTCAAACGCCCCTTCGGATTGCCAGCGCTGCGCGACTTCACCTAAGGATTCGAGCACTTGGCGCAGATCGTCACCTCGCTCAGTCAGACCATAGGTAACCGCGGGTGGGATCGTTTGAGTCTGATCGCGCCAGATCACTCCGGCCGCTTGCAACATTCGCAACCGCTCCGTCAGCACACGGGTTGAAATTCCCGGCACTGCCCGTTTCAGAGCACCGAAGCGTTGCGGCCCGCCGTCGCTAAGAACCCAGAGAATATAGGTTGTCCAAGGCCCCATCAGCAGGCGCAGAATGGAGTCCATGGGACATGCGGGCGGTATTTTCTGTTTCATTTTGAGGTTCTCCAAGGGTAGTTACTTTTACGTGCCTGCTTCCCTTTAAAAACTAAGGCGCTTTATAACACTAGAGTGAAAAGAAAAACCTAGCAAGGGTAACCCATAGGGAAGAATGCCCGGGCAATTTGTACGAAATAGAGGACGTCTAGATGAGCGACAAATCTGCGAAAATTACGTACTGGGCTGCAACCGGGCTGGTTGCATTGGTCTATCTGGGCGGAGCGGCATTTTACATCACCGCGCATGACATGGTTGCGGGAATGTATGAGGGCCTGTTGAAATACCCAACCTACATAATATGGCCGTTGGCCATGCTGAAGATTGTGGCGGCCGTAGTCATCCTTTGGCGCCCGTCAACGTTTCTGTCCGATTTCGCCTATGCGGCGATGTTCTGGCACCTGATGCTGGCCGCCTCGGCGCATATGGCTGCGGGCGATCCGGGCTGGCCGCCGGCGATTGTTGCCTGGATTGCGCTGATTGTGTCGTTCCTGACGCAAAACCGGGTGCGCGAAAAGAAGTCGCCCTACGGTGATTTGCTGTATCGCGCGGCGTAACCGAACTCTAGGGCAAACAAGCGCGGGCTGGGGCGTAAGGCGTCGCCCGCAATAAAGAGGAAAGGATGCGGGACATGACCCGAATGCCAACGATGTTCATTCCACACGGTGGAGGCCCATGTTTCTTCATGGACTGGGACCCGCCAGAAACCTGGAACCGACAGCGCGAGTTCCTTGCGGATGTACCGGCAACATTGCCGGATGCCCCCAAGGCGTTGCTGGTGATTTCAGGCCATTGGGAAGAGCAGCAGTTCACAGTGCAGAAAAACCCGGCCCCGTCGCTGTTGTTCGATTATAACGGGTTTCCACCTCACACCTACGAACTGACTTGGCCCGCGCCTGGCGACCCCGCGCTGTCCGACAGGGTGCAGACGCTTGTCGAGGCGGCCGGGTTCCCCTGCCCCGTTGATGAGGCGCGCGGTTACGATCACGGCGTGTTCATTCCGCTCAAGGTGGCCTTTCCGCAGGCAGACATTCCCTGTGTGCAGCTTAGCCTGCGCAGCGATCTTGACCCAACTGCGCATATTGCGGTCGGGCGGGCACTGGCGCCGTTGCGCGACGAAGGTGTGCTGATCATTGGTTCGGGGAACACCTATCACAACATGCAAAAAATGATGCGTGCGATGCGGGGTGGCGTCACCGATGCCGTGAACGGGCAGGAATTTGACCGCTGGCTGAGCGATGCGGCCACCCGCACCGATCCAGCAGAGCGTGATCAAATGCTGGCTCAGTGGGACGCCGCCCCTGGTGCCCGCGATGCCAACCCGCGCGAAGAACATCTGATTCCGCTGCATGTTGTCGCGGGGGCCGCCCTTGCCGACAAAGGCGTGAAAACGCTGGAGGATCACGTGCTCGGAGCAGTCGAAAGCGCGTTTACCTTTGGCTGAATCCCATCAGACGCTTGAACATCCAAATCCAACCCGAAAAATCGAGGAATACCCAATGACAAACATTCAAAACGGCCCTTTCATCGTCACCGGTGCATCCGGCCAACTTGGCCGACAGGTCATCGACAATCTGATTGCGGCCGGTGCCGGTCCGATCATCGGCGTCTCCCGTTCGCCGGAAAAGCTGGCCGATCTGGCTGACAAGGGCATCGAGGCCCGTAAGGGTGATTTCAACGACCCCGCATCGCTGAGCGCGGCTTTTGCCGGTGGCAAGCGTCTGCTGATCATTTCGACCGACGATCTGGAACCAGGCAAGCGACTGGAAGCGCATAAAAACGCCGTCGCAGCCGCGACGAAGGAAGGGATCACACATATCGTCTATACTTCGCTGACGAACCCGGTTGAGGAAAGCCCGATCACGTTCTCCAAAGATCACAGCGACACCGAAGCGCTAATCAAGGACACCGGTGTCAACTATACCATCCTGCGCAACAACCTTTACACCGATCTGGTGCTGATGGGTGGTGGGCAAAGCATTGGAATGGGGCAACACTTCGCCGCTGCTGCTGAGGGGAAAACCGGCTATGTTACTCGCGCCGATTGCGCCCGCGCCGCTGCAGCGGCGCTGATGCAGGAAACCGGTTCAAGCGTTTTGGACATCACCGGCCCCGCGGCGCTTTCCCAAGGGGACATCGCGGCCATCCTGTCGGAAATCTCGGGCAAGGATATCCCCTATATCCCGATCTCAACCGACGATCTGGTTAAGGCCATGATCGGCGCTGGTTTGCCAGAGTTCATGGCAAAGGTTTTTGCGTCCTTCGACGAGGCGATGGCCAAGGACTACTTGAGCGTTGCATCGGACGATCTGGAAAAACTGACCGGACAGGCCGGACAGTCGGCGCGTGATTTCCTGATTGGCAACAAGGCGGCCCTGTTAACCCCACCGGCGCAATAAGGAAACCATGATGAAGCTTTACAACGCCAATTTCTCGCCCAACGCCCTTCGGGTGCGGGCGGTTGCCCTGGAACTGGGGATCGATCTTGAGATCATCGAGGTCGACATACGCGGCGGCGACAACCGCAGCGTGGAATTCCTGTCGATGAATCCCAATGCCAAGGTGCCGGTGCTGGCAGACGGCGATTTCGTGATATGGGAATCCCGCGCCATCAATTCCTATCTGGCAAGCAAGAAACCCGAGCGCGGTCTTTATCCTGACGACCCAAAGGCCCGAGCAACGGTGGATCAGTGGCTTTACTGGCAGACAATTCACCTTGGCCCGGCAATGCAAAAGTTGTCGTTCGAGTGGTTCCTGAAAGCGAAGTTCGGCATGGGAGAAGCGGATCAAAGCGTCATAGACGCCGAGTTGAAGAACGTAGATCAGTTCCTAGCAGTGCTGGAAATCGGCCTTGCGGGCAAGGACTGGATCGCGGGCGATCTTAGCGTTGCGGATTTCGCGCTGGCCTCGACATTCATGTACCGTGTGCAGTCTGATATCTCGCTTGACGATCTCCCGAACGTCGCGGCCTGGATCGAACGGCTTGAGGCGCGCGCTTCGTGGAAGGATGCGTTTGCACCTGTTCGGGCCCTATTTGGCGTTTAGAATCCACGGAAATATCTGCGGGGGCGAGGCATTCGCCCCCGCCCTAAAGAAGGCCATATCGTGCAAATAGGCATATACACATTCGCAGAGTCGGGCGCCGATCAAGCTGGCAGCGTCAGCCCTTCCCAAAGGCTGCGCAATCTGGTTGAGGAAATCGTGCTGGCCGATCAGGTCGGGCTGGATTGGTTCGGCGTTGGCGAACATCACCGCCCCGACTATGCAGTTTCAAATCCTGCTGTGGTGCAGGCAGCGGCGGCTACACAAACCAAAAACATCCGCCTTTCCAGCGCCGTCACTGTGCTTAGTTCCGATGATCCGATCCGCGTCTTCCAACAGTTTTCGACGCTGGACAACCTGACCCAGGGGCGCGCCGAGATCATGGTCGGGCGCGGTGCCTTTGTTGAATCCTTTCCGCTGTTTGGTCATGCGCTGGATGACTACGACGGCCTTTTTGCTGAAAAACTCCAGCTTTTGATGATGGTGAACGAAGCCGAACACATAAGTTGGCCTGGCACAAAACATTTGCCTGCGGTCGATCATCAGGGCGTCTATCCACGTCCCTATCAGGACAAGCTGCCGATCTGGCTGGGTATCGGGGGAACCCCACAATCGGCGGTGCGGGCCGGCACACTTGGCCTGCCTCTTGCGCTTGGTATAATTGGCGGGGAACCTGTGCGGTTTGCGCCTTTGTTCGATCTTTACCGCTCTGCCGCCACCAAGGCCGGGCACGACCCGGCCATCTTTGAAACCTCACTGAATGTGCATGGGTTTGTGGCCGAAACCAGTCAAGCCGCCCGCGACATTTACAGTGGCCCGCATAACGAGGTCATGACCCGACTTGGCGCAGAACGCGGATGGCCCCCGGCAACCCGTGAACAGTTTGATACCATGAGCGGCCCCAGCGGCGCGTTGTTCGTGGGCGGCCCCGCAGAACTGACCGACAAGATCCTCGCCCATCATGAAATCTTCGGCTTTACACGGATTACCATTCAGATGGCGATCGGGCGGCTCGATCAAAAATCCCTGATGAACGCGATCGAGATCCTGGGAACCCGCGTTGCACCGGATGTCCGCAAGGCTCTGGGGTCCTAACCATATAAACCAGAAAGGCTGGAAATGTTTGAACTGACGCCCCGCATCGGCCCGCGACCAGAGACTACCGATTGCGCGCCTCACGAGCAGGTAAGCCAAAACCCCGATGCCAGTACCTATCAAAAGCTCAAAGAGCGCGCATTTGATTTTCCCTTTGTCGAGCGTCGCCCCAGCATTATCTCTGTCCCCGGAGCCGAAGCTCTTTGGCTGGCACATGATCATGCCCACGGCTGTCAAGAATCTTTTATGGTGGGAAATGAGTTTGCCCATGTGCATCCGCATTATGACGGCTCCATGCATCTGATGCTGCCAATCGAATGTACGCTTGAACTGTTCGCTAAAGGATGGGGCGAGCCGCACCCGATGGCGGCCTCAGGCATGATCCCCGCAACCGCCGTCATGGTGTTCGCCGCGCGGGACACAGCCGAGATCGAAACAGCATTGAAAATCCTCGCTACGTCTTATGATTTCGCGCGTGGAAAACTCTCAAACCCCGCGTCGATCCGGCTGTGAAGCTGGCTCCCCCATGTTTCTGAACGCATTTAGCGCCCGAGATGGCGCATTAAACCTGAGCAAAATCTGCGAACTTTTGAGCGGAGGACGAGGCGAAATGAGTTTCGGTCAATTTCAGATGTTCGTGACAAGTCAGAGTAGTTACACGTGCCAGATCGATACCGTGGGGTTTCGTGCCAATGGCACCGCAAAGAGCGTTAACCTCTCAGTTCAACAAACACGTTAATTCATCCGGAATCCAGTTCTTGCCGTCTAAAGCCGCTTGGCAATTTCTTCCAACATCACTTCGGTTGCGCCGCCGCCAATGGCCTGAATACGCGCGTCGCGAGACATCCGTTCAACCGGGGTTTCGCGCATGTAGCCCATGCCGCCGTGAAACTGAACGCAATCATACATCACCTTGTTGACCAGATCGCCGCAATAGGCCTTGACCATCGAAACCTCTTTGACACAATCCATCCCCTGAGCGTCTTTCCACGCCGCGCTGTAGACTAGTTGCCGGCCAGCCTCGACCTGGGCGGCGCGCTCGGCAAGTCGGTGACGGATCACCTGTTTGTCCCATAGAACACCGCCAAAGGCAGGACGATCCTTCACATAATCCAGCGTCAGTTCGATGGCTTTCTGCGCCTCACCCATGGCCATCGCTCCCAGAACCGTTCGTTCGTTCTGAAAGTTCTTCATGATGGCGTAGAAACCCTTATCAACCTCGCCCAGAATATGGTCGCCTGTGACACGGACGTTGTCAAAAACCAGTTCGGCAGTATCCGAACACAGCCATCCAGTCTTGTTCAGCTTCTTGCCGACCGAAAATCCCGCTGTGCCTTTTTCGACTGCAAAGATCGTGACCCCGCGCGAACCTTTTGCTTCGGTGTTGGTTTTGGCAGCGACGAAAAACAGATCGCCATGCACACCATTAGTGATGAACATTTTGGTACCGTTGATCACCCAGCCATTGCCGTCGCGGACCGCGCGTGTGCGCATTCCTGCCACGTCTGACCCGGCACCGGGTTCGGTTACGGCAACGGCACAGACGCTTTTGCCTGACGTGATACCCGGCATCCAGCGTGCCATTTGTTCGGGTGTGCCTACATTGGCCAGATGCGGACTGGCCATATCCGTGTGCACCAGCAGGTCAGCTGAAAAGCCTCCGAATGTGCAGCGGCCCAGCTCTTCTGCCAGCACGACGCTGGCCATCGTATCCAGATCCGCTCCGCCATATTTCTCAGGGTAACGCATTCCAAGAAAGCCCAGCTCGCCCATCTTGGCGAATACCTCGCGCGGGACTTTGCCTGCTTCTTCCCAGGCGTCGCCGTGCGGCACGATCTCGGCCTCGACAAAACGGCGGATTTGCTCGCGCAGCATGGTCAGTTCGTCGGAAAAATATGGGTTGGTCATGGTCATTCCTCGGGGTCGATGGTGATCAGCACGGCGCCCATATCGACGTTTTCTCCGGCTGCATAATTGACTTGGGCGACAGTGCCCGCACAGGGCGCGGTCAGGGTTTGCAAAAGTTTCATGGCCTCGATTACAACAACCGGTTGTCCGGCGATGACAACATCACCGGGTTGGGCCAGAACGTCCGAGACAAGGCCGGGCATCGGTGCGCGCACCTGATTGCCGCCACCCAGTGCGGCCTCGCCAGCCGCTTGAATGATCCTGTCGCTGTCCAGAACAACAAACGAGGCGCGACCGGTTTGACCATCCAACGAAACTTTCTCACCGTCGATTTCGGCGCTTGCGCTATGGCGCATGCCGTCAGTTTCATAAGACAGTATGCCGCCACGCAGGCTGGCGTTTTCCATTTCAATAGGGGCCAGATCATGAAGGGTGACGATATAGGTCCCGTCGCGCCCCTCGATGCGGGCATCTTCACCGTTGATCCGGTAAATGGCGCCACCTGGTCGACCGGACGGTTCGGTCACGCGCCAGGCACCCAATGCGGTCCAGGGATCATGTCCGCCCCGGTCATTGCTGGCCAGAAAGTTTGTCAGAACGGCCTCGGCCCACTGATGGTGGCCGGGTATGGGCGCGTGCCAGCCATCGGGATGAGCCGCACCAAGGGATGCGGTGCTGTGCGTTCCGGCGACAAAATCCGGCAAGGCCAGAAGATCGCGCAGAAAGGCGATATTGGTGCCGGGCCCGGTGATGTGATACTTGGCCAGCCCCTGATCCAAAAGCCGGATCGCCGACGCGCGATCCGGTGCCGAACTGATCAGCTTGGCCAGCATGGAATCGTAATAATGGCTGACAATGCTGCCCGCGCGCACACCGCTATCGAGCCGCAAGCCGGGCATGTCGGGGGCGGCGTAGCTGGTGATTTTTCCGATCTCGGGGCGATAGTTGTTGGCCGGGTCTTCGGCGGCGATGCGGGCCTCGATCGCCCAGCCGGAGCAGGTGATATCGTCTTGCGCGAACGGTAGCGACTCGCCCCCGGCGACACGCAACTGCCATGCGGCAATGTCGATGCCGGTGACCGCCTCTGTCACCGGATGTTCCACCTGCAGGCGGGTGTTCATTTCGAGAAAATAGTATTCGCCGGTATCGGCATCCAGCAGGAACTCAACCGTACCCGCGCTGTCATAGCCGATGCCCTTGGTCAGCCGCACCGCGCTTTCCAGAAGGCTGGCGCGAACGTCGGCTGGCAGTAGTGGCGCAGGTGCCTCTTCGATCACTTTCTGATGGTTTCGTTGCAGCGAACAATCGCGTTCAAACAAGTGGCGCACATTACCCTGCTGGTCCGCAAGGATCTGCACCTCGATATGGCGCGCGGTGCCGACATAGCGTTCCAGCAAAATCTGGCTATCGCCGAAGGCAGCCTCAGCCTCGGCCCGAGCGGCAATCAGTTCGGTGGTAAAATCGGCCAGATCATGCACCTGTCGCATACCGCGCCCGCCGCCCCCGGCGCTGGCTTTGATCAATAGCGGCACGCCGATGATATGCGCCTCGGCCAGCAGCCGGTCGTCGGACTGATCATCGCCGTAGTAGCCCGGCACAACCGGCACGTTTGCCGCAACCGCAACCGCTTTGGCCGCGATTTTTGAGCCCATCAGCGCAATGTTTTCCGGCGACGGTCCAACGAAGACCAGACCGGCATCAGCGCAGGCCTGCGCGAAACCTGCATTTTCGGCCAGAAACCCATAACCGGGATGAACAGCCTGCGCGCCGGCCTGTTTGGCAGCCGCAATAATCCGGGCACCATCCAGATAGCTCTGGGCGGCCTCGGACGGGCCGATATGCACCGCCGTCTCGGCGGCAACCACATGCGGTGCCTCCCTGTCCGCGTCGGAATAGACTGCGACTGCGCGCAGGCCCAGACCCTGACAGGCCCGCACAAGGCGCAGGGCAATCTCGCCCCGGTTGGCGATCAAAACGGTTGAGAAATTCATTTGCCGGTCCGCCATGGGGGCAGTGTCTTGCCCAGAAAACTGTTGATGCCGGTGGTGCCTTCGTCGGTTTCCCATGCGTCCGCCAGGCGATCGGCGGTATAAATCATGCTGTCGTTGATACTGTGGCTGGCGACGTAGGCAATCAGTCGCTTGGTTTCACCGACTGCACCCAAGGCCGCCTCAAGATGGTCGGCGATGATCGAGTCAATCCGCGCGTCCAGATCGTCAGGCGTTACCGTTTCGTTCAGCAACCCGATCTTTTCGGCATTTGCTGCGCTGAACAAGGCCCCCGACAGCATCGTGGCCCGCGCATTGGCCGCGCCGATGCGTGCCACCACATGAGGCGAGATATTGGCCGGGATCAGCCCCAGACGCACCTCTGTCAGACCAAAGCGTGCGGTATCGACACCCACGGCGATGTCACAAACTGAAATCATCCCGACCCCGCCGCCATAGGCCGGGCCCTGGATCCGCCCGATCAGCGGTTTGGGCAGCGCATTCAACGCATTCAGCATATGCGCCAGCTTGCTGCTTTCGCGGATACGGGTGGCACGGTCGGCTGCGGCATTGCCTTTGAACCAGTTGAAATCACCTCCCGCGCAAAAGCTTTTGCCTTCGCCGGTGAGGACAACAACCCGGACGCTGTCATCCGACACCAACAAATCTGCGGCTTGTTTGAGCTCGTCAATCAGCTGACCGTTCAACGCGTTGTGCTTGGCAGGCCGGTTCAGCGTCAGGCGCGCCACGCCGCGCGTGTCCGTTTCAACAGTGATGGTCTGGAATGTCCGGCTGGTCATAGTACGGTCCTACATTCGGTAAACTGGGGAGTGTCCCATTGCATCAGGTGTGCTGGACACGATCGACAGACAAAGACCCAACACCTCACGGGTTTGCGCTGGCTCGATGATGCCATCATCCCAAAGCCGTGAGGTGGCAAAATACGGGTCCGATTGTTCGCCGTACTGGGCGCGCACGCGGGATTCGATTTCGTCCAGTTCTTCTTGCGTGGCGGTGGGGGCTTTGACATTGGTCCGGCGCAGTTCCAGCATCACGTTGCTGGCGATATCGGCCGACATCGTGGCCAGCACCGCGCTTGGCCATGCGAACAGGAAGTTCGGCCGAAAGCCGCGCCCGCACATGCCGTAATTGCCCGCGCCATAAGAACCGCCGACGATGACCGACAGCTTGGGCACCCGCGCGACTGCCTGTGCGTAAACCATCTTGGCGCTGTTCTTGGCTATGCCTTCGCGCTCGGCGACAGTTCCAACCATGAAGCCGGTGATGTTATGCAGAAACAGTAGCGGGATGTTGCGCTGATCGCATAGGGTTATGAAATGCGCGGCTTTCAGTGCCGATTGCGATAATAGCGCGCCGTTATTGCCGATTATCCCTACCATATGACCATGTATGCGGGCGGTGCCGCAGACAACCGTTTCGCCCCATTCAGGTTTGAATTCGCTGAAACCGCTGTCATCCACGGTGCGCGCAATAATTTCGCGCACGTCATAGGGCATTTTGGGATCGGCGCTGATCACCCCGCCAAGCTCTGATGCGGGGTATCGCGGCGACAGCACCGGCGCGACCTTTGCTGGCTTACGCTCAAAATTCGTCTCGCCGATCAGGGTGCGGGCCAGCGCCAACGCCTGGTCTTCATCCGCCACCAGATGGTCGCTTACGCCAGAGATCCGCGTGTGCATCGCGGCGCCGCCTAGAGTCTCGCCGTCAACCTCTTCGTTGATCGCAACCTTGACGATTGACGGGCCGCCCAGATGGATGCGTGCGTTGCCATCAACCATGATCACCTGATCGCTGAGCGCCGGAATATAGGCACCACCGGCGGTACAGCCGCCAAACACCACCGATATCTGCGGCAATCCGGCAGCCGACATGCGGCACTGGCGATGAAACGAATTTCCGAAATGGTCGCGGTCGGGGAACACCCGGTCCTGTTCCGGCAGATAGGCCCCGCCGCAATCCACCAGATAAAGGCAGGGCATACGGTTCTGTTCGGCGATCTCCTGCGCGCGCAGGTGTTTTTTCACTGTCTCGTGGAAAAAGCTGCCGCCCTTGACGGTAGCATCATTGGCGATGATAACCACATGCTTGCTCTTCACAAGGCCGATACCGGTAACGATTCCGGCCGCGGGGACCTGATTGTCATACTGGCCCCAGGCGGCAAGTGGCGACAGTTCCAGAAAGGCCGTGCCCGGGTCGATCAATCGGTCGATCCGGTCGCGCACCAGATGCTTTCCGCGCTCATGGTGGCGGGCGCGCAGCTTTTCCGCGCCGCCAGTTGTGGCAAAGGCCATGCGTGTTCGCAGAGTTCCCAACAAGGTTTGTGATTGCGCCCAGTTTTGTTCAAAAACCGGGGATCGGGTATCTATCCGGGTTGCGATGCGGCTCATGTGTTGTCTCCGCTTTGGCTGAGAATCCCGTTCAAGAATGTGTCGGCATAGTCATCGGCAAGATCCTCGGCGCTGCCCTTCTGGGGGTCGAACCATTCAAGCGTCGCGTTCAGCGCGCCGATCAGCAGCAAGCGAAACCGGGGCAGATTGACATCGCTGCGGATCGCGTCCCGCACCTTCAATTCTGACAACAGATTATCCAGGAAAGCCTCATAGGCGCGGCGAACCGGTAGGTTGGCGTCGCGCACTACAGGTGGCACTTGGCCGAAGATGCGCACGTTGGCCGAGGTGTAAGCGCCATGTTCCAGCAAAGCACATAGATGCCCACGGAGTACTGCACGAAATACGTCACGCGCGGGCGCATCTGCACTCAAGGCCGCCACCCTGTCGCGGACCTCGTCATGAACCGCTTGGATTCCTGCATCAAGAATTTCCGTGATAATGTCATCTTTAGAGGCGAAGTGATAGTAAATGCTGCCGGCCTTGATCCCCGCGGCCTCGGCGATCATGCGCAGAGATACCGCCCCGTATCCTTGGCGGCCTAACAGCAAGGCGGCCGCATCCAGAATGCCCGTGCGGCCTACCTCGGCGTTTTGTGCAACTGTTTTCGAGAGTGCCATCGTGCCCTACAAAAATTTACCTACCTAACACTTGTTAGGTGTCGGGCGACATCCTGTCAACCCGGTTTCAAAGTCAGGTAAAATTCTTGTGGCCAATGATATAGACCGTGCCTGTAAAGGACGCTATATGCCCTGCCGTGTCGCCGCTGACCGTCACTTCGTAGACCGCGATCTTGCGAGACCGAGAAACTTCGGTTGCTGTCGCGGTCAATACATCCCCAAGCCGGGCTGCGGCGTTGTAGGTGATGTGAACGTCAATGCCTGCCGCCAGTGTGCCATAGCTGTTCGACGCCACCCCAAAGGCACAATCCGCGACTGAAAAAATCGCGCCGCCATGGCAGGTTCCGTTGAAGTTCAGACTGTCCTGACGGACCGGCATCCGGACAATTGCATGACCGCGACCCATCTTGGCCAGTTCAGCGCCCAACGACTGCATATAACCGTCGCGCGCCACAAATTGCGCCTTCAACAGTTCAAGTGACGGTAGGTCGGTTGCAGAATCATCCATTGTCTTGGCTTTCGCATAGTCGCATCAGGACCTTTGTAATTGCATCGTCCAGACCGATTCCTGCCTGTTGAAGGTCCGAAACCACCGCGTCGATGGTTGCGCATGTATCGTTCAGAACGCGATGTTCTGCATATTTGGCGACGGATTGTGCCAGCAAGCGCCGGGTACGCCCGCCAAGGGCATCACGCGGGCCTTTCATTTTGCGCGTCGCGGCCCGGTGATCGACTGCGTCGGCCAGTTCGCACAGGCCCGTCCGATCGACTGCATTGGTCGCCAGGACCGGCACTTTCCAGTCGCCCGGCGCACGCAGGGCCAACATTGCCTGCAACTGACCAACTGTCCGTTTGGCCAGCGGCAAATCGGACTTATTGACGACCAGAATGTCGGCGATCTCGAGAATGCCTGCCTTGATCGCCTGAACGTCATCCCCCAGGCCCGGCGCCGAGATGACAATCCTGACATCCGCCATTTCCGCCATCTCGACCTCGGATTGCCCTGCACCCACGGTCTCCAGAACGATCACGTCAAAGCCCGCAGCGTCCATAAGGTCAGCCACCCGCGCGGCCGAAGCCGACAGGCCGCCCAGATGCCCCCGCGATGCAAGCGAGCGGATGAACACGCCGGCGTCCATCGTGTGCTCTGCCATCCGGATCCGGTCACCCAGAACCGCGCCGCCGGTAATCGGGCTGGAAGGATCGACAGCGGCGACTGCGACTGTCCGCCCCCGCCCCCGCATTTCCCCGATGAACGCATTCACCAGCGTCGATTTTCCAGCACCCGGCGGGCCGGTAAAGCCAACCACGATCGCGCGGCCCAGATGCGGCTGGATTGCTTTCAACAGCGCACTGACAGTTGGACCATCACGCTCGACGATGCTTATTGCGCGGGCAAGTGCGGCGGTTTGTCCGGCCAACAGACGCGCCAAAAGCCCCGGCTTTTCGGCGGTTTGATCCTGCACGGTGATCAGGCGACTACAAGCGGTTGGCCAAAGCCCAATTCGTCCCGCAACACCTTGACGATTTCACCCAGTGTGGCGCCAGCACGCACCGCGTCGATCTCGGCGGCGAAGACGTTGATATCTTCGGACCGCGCGGCCTGACGCAATTCCTGCAATGCATTGTTCAGCAAAGCGGGGTCGCGGGCAGCCTTGATCTTTTTCAGCTGCTCTACCTGTTGTTTCATATGTACCTGCGAGGGGCGCTTCAGGAAAGGTCGGGCTGAGGCGTCTTCATCCTCTTTGAATGCGTTGACGCCGACAACGATCTGTTCGCCGCTGTCCACCTGATCCTGGAATTCAAGGGCGCTGGCCCCGATCATTTCTTGCACAAAACCGCTTTCGACGGCCTTGAACATGCCGCCTTCCGCGTCAATTTCCGCAATGACATTCAGGATTTCCACCTCCATCGCATCGGTCAGGGATTCAACGTAATAGGACCCACCCAACGGGTCGATCACATCGCACAAATGCGCCTCGTGTTTCAGGATATTCTGGGTGGAAACGGCAACCTTGGCAGAGTCTTCGGTAGGCGTTGACAGAACTTCATCATAGCCGTCCGTGTGCATGGATTGCAGCCCGCCAAGGATGCCGGCCATTGCCTGTATCGTTACCCGCGCGATATTGTTCAGCGGCTGTTGCCGGGTCAGATCGCAGCCCGATGTCTGGGCGTGAAACTTGAACCGTTTGGCGCGCGGATTGGTGACCCCGAAACGATCGCTCACAAGCCGGTTCCAGATACGCCGTCCGGCGCGGAACTTGGCCACTTCTTCAAAGAAACTGATCGAGATGTCGAAAAAGAAGGTGAACCGTTCAAGGAATTTTTCCGGGTCCATCCCGCGCGCTTTGCAATCCTCGGCGTATTGGATGGCGGTGGACAGCGTCAACCCCATCGCCTGTGCCGGGGTCGCCCCGGCCTGTTGCATATGCTGGCCAACGATCGAAAAGGCGTTCCAGTTCGGCACATGCTCGGCCAGATAGGCGGCGGTGTCCAGCTGCACCCGGCGGGCACCTTGCAAAGACAGGCGATAGAACATGTGGTTGGCGACGAAATGCGAGATGTAGTCGCTTTGGTTTGACGTTCCGGTGACCTTTTTCCAATCGATCCCGCGCTTTTCGGCCACCACCAACATCTGCGCCAACATGGTGAACGGGCTTGGATCGTTCAGACCGATCGAAATCTCGTCAATCGGGATGTCTGCCAGACATATGTCCATGTCCTCTTCGGTATTGATAATGGTCCCGCAAGTGCCCAGAATTTCTGGCTCTACCTCATCACAGTCGATCCCCCGGTAGACCGAATTGCACGGTATGATGCTGAGTGCGCTGGCCCCTGAGGCCAGTATTTTCTTGATCCGCCCATTGAAATCCACCGGACGGCCCAGCCCGATCAACTGGCGCTGCGACCATGTGCGCCCGCGATGCATCGTTGGATAAATGCCGCGCGTCATCGGATCGGCGCCTGGAAACCCAAGTTTTTCGTTATAGGCACCATCGGGATCGCTGCCGGGCCAGTACAGCGGTTTAACCTCGATGCCCGAGCGGTTTTTGACAGGTTTGTCTTCGCCGATCAGGGCGTCGTAGTTCTGTTGCCATGTATCAAAGGCCGCCTGTTGCGTATCGGATCTGGTCGGCGATGTGGGTTTGTCGATATTGTTCATTATTTTGGCCTTTCCCTAGTCCACAGGGCGTTCGTTATTCGCAGCAATGGCAAGTTGCTCCACGACGCTCACGATTTCTTCGCGCACGGCACCCGGATGAAACACCTTGGAGATGCCCGCAGACAACAGGTCCGCCTCGTCCTCGTCCGGCACAATGCCACCCACGACGACGCGCACATGGCCAAGCCCGGCCGCATCCAGCGCAACCATCAATTTCGGAACCAACAGGTGATCTGTCGCCAAAGAGCTGATACCAATGACATCCACGTCTTCCTCAAGCGCCAGCGCCACGACCGCGTCGATCGCCTGCCAGGGGTTGGTGTATATCACCTCCATCCCGGCATCGCGCAGATAGGCCGCGATGATGCGGCTGCCCCGGTCATGGCCGTCCAGGCCGATCTTGGTAACCAGCACACGCGCCGGGGCCAAAAGAACTTCGGTCATCCTCGATCCTCCTCAAAATTTACTTCAACTGACGTGTCCGCACAGGCCTGTGCGCCGCGTACATTACCAATGAATTTACGGGCCAGTCCGGCTGGCCTATCGCGACCTTTGCGATACCAAACCGGGGCATGATTCATTGCGCCAATCAGCATCAGCCGCAGAACGCTTCGGTCGACCTGTAACGGCAAGGGCAACGCATCGCACAGCGCTGTGAAACGCGCCTCGTATTCGCGACGCAAACCAACCAGCGTCTTTTCTGCGTCTGGGACATCCGATGGCAGCGTCCGGATCACGACATGGGCATAGTTACTGGCCCCCAGCAGCATCGCCAGATGCGCCTCGCAGGCCGACTGTAGCCGCATCCACGGGTCCAACCCCGCCGTCGCCAAGGCCACATCCACGCCTTCGCTGATCCGCTGAACGCCCTCTTGGAACACCGCGACAAGCAGATCTTCCTTGGAGGCGAAATGATAATACAGCGAGCCGGGCAACATGCCGGTCGCCCGAGCGATATCGCGGGTCGAGGTGCTGGCAAAGCCCTTCTCAACAAACAGCGCAGCAGATGCGTCAAGAATGAGCTCTCGGCGGTTATTGATTCTGGCCTTGGGTGCCAAACCTGTCATTGCGGTCCCTTAACTAAGCAAACGATTGTTTGGTTATTGCGGGAATTGCCCGATTTGTCAACTGACTATTGCTGTCAGAGGCGCGGGCTGCGGCTTTCGCCGGGACATAAGATCGGAGCGGGGGAACAGAGCCGCCCCCTAATCAGCCGCAGGATAAGACTGTCAAAGAATCGAAGGGACGGTTTTGCATCTGATCCCGTCTATCTGGAACAGGTCAGACCAAAGACCAGCATGTGCGAAGTAAAACTGGCACTGCCGTCCGGCTTGGCGCTCTCGGAGTATTTTTGCGCCACTTGTTGTTCAACTTCCGGCGTGATCCGGGATTTCAGCCAGGGCAGGTGCATCAGATTTCGGCGGAACTGGTCGAGGTTTTCAAAGCGCAGCGGGCGGATGTAGTCGTGCCGCCCCTCAAGGCGAAACAAACTGCGCGATTGTGCCCGTTCGAGCGCGCGAAGCGCGGCCGCGCGTTCGATGCCTTCGTCGTGAAATATCTTCAGAATATCGTTGAAATCCCCAGCATAGGCCGGTTCACAGATATAGACATGTCCGTTTTTGCGCAAAACGCGGGACAATTCGTCAAAGGCCCCGTCCATTGCGTCGATCGGCACATGATGCAGTGATTTCATCATCACCACCACATCCAGGCCGTGATCGCCAAACGGCAGGGCCTGTGCCTCGCCCGTCAAAAACCGCACGCCTTGGCCGGGCTTGTTGGCAGATACATCGCCAGTATCAACGCCCGTCACGCTGGCCGCGCTGGTTTCCGCCAGAATACGGCGTGCGAAGCCGCCGCCGCCACACCCCAGATCCAGCACATCGCGCCCATCCAGCTCTATCGCCTGGCGCAGCGGCACCATTTCGTCATCGCGCACCTGGAGAGCGCTCATTCCAGCCCTTCCAACAGGCGCAGGGCTCGGGCGACCACGGGGGCGTCAATCAACCGACCATCAAGCCGGATCGCGCCCTTGGCACCGGCCTCTTCGGCGACAGCCTTGATGCGTTGGGCCTGTTCGATTTCCTCGGTGCTGGGCATGAAACCGGATTTGACCCCTTCAACCTGACCCGGGTGGATACACAGTTTTCCGCCAAAGCCCAGCCTGCGTGCGCGTGCGGTATCGCTTGCCAGAACCGTTTCATCATCCAGATTGACCGTCACGCCATCAAGCGGCGGCTCAAGCCCGGCCATGGCCGAGGCAACCACAATCCGCGAACGGGCAAACAACAGGCCCTGGTTTTCGTCTTCGACGCCAGTATCCAGCTGAAAATCGATCGATCCAAAGCCAAGTCGGCTGATGCCATCAACCTTCACCAGATCCCCGAGGTTCCACAGGCCAAGCGCGGTTTCGATCAGGGCAATCACTGGCAAACCATCCGGCAAACCAGATGTGAACCGGGACAGGCTGTCCGGATCTTCGGCCATTGGCAGCATCACCGCCAACAAGCCGGGACTGTTCAATATGGCCAAATCGGCCTCGTGCCAGTCGGTTGAAATGGCGTTGATACGCACAATAGCCTTGCCACCTGCGGCCAGCCATTCGGCGACATGGGCGCGGGCCGCGGATTTGGCATCGGGCTGAACCGCGTCTTCCAAATCTATCACGACGGCATCCGCACCGCTTGCGGTGGCACGCGCAAAGCGTTCGGGGCGATCTCCGGGGACAAATAACAAACAATTATGCATGATGGCCTTTCAGGGCAAAGCGGATGTTTTCACCCGCAATCTGTTGGAATAGGTGAACCGGTCCGCCGGATAGAGGTTGATGGCAACCTCATAGGTTTCGTGGTCATCGGTTTGATAGTGACGCGTGATGCGCAGCGCCGCATCCCTCTTTTTCGCACCCAGCTTTTCGGCCTCTTGCGCGTTAAGGCTGGTTGCGGTGATCTGCTGACGGACCTCGGCGGGGGTGACGCCAAAGCGGGCCTCGATCAGCGACCAGATCGGCAAGGATGAGCCTTCGACGTCTGCCTGCACATCGCGGTACGCCCCCGTCACGAACACGTCGGTCAGCGCCACCGGCAAGGGGTTATCCGCAATCTTGCGCAATCCATGCAGCCTTAACCAGTTCTGTCCTTGCGCGCAGTCAAGCAGATCAACAATGTCGCCTGACGCGTGGATTTCTTCGACGTCCAGCAAATGCAGGGACACATCCTGTGCGTATTGATGCAGGTCCGACACCGTATCGCCCACTTGTGTATATCGCGGCCTGATCCGGCTGGACCGCACAATGGTGCCAACCCCGGCGCGGCGCGTGACGAGGCCCTCTGCCTCTAACCGGCGCAACGCCTCGCGGGCGGTGTGGCGGGATATGGTGAATTGCTTGCAAAGGGTATGTTCCGGGGGCAGATGACTACCCACCGGATATTGGCCCGAAAGGATGCCATCAATCAGGGCTTGTGCCACAATTGCATAGCGGGGCGTGGTCATGCGGGGTGCCTTTTGATCAGCTCTTTGGCGATCAGGATGCGTTGCAATTCATTCGTTCCCTCGCCGATGACCAGCAGCGGCGCATCGCGATAAAGACGTTCCACATCGTATTCCTTGGAATAGCCATAGGCCCCGTGGATACGCAGAGCTTCGGCGGCGTTTTCCATACTCGCCTCGGTGGCGGCATATTTGGCCATGCCTGCCTCCATGTCGCAACGCTCGCCCCTGTCAAAAGCCTCGGCGGCGGCATTGGTCAGCAGGCGGGCGGCCTCGGTGCGGGTGGCCATTTCGCCCAGCTTCAGCTGGATCGCCTGATGTTCGCAGATCGGCTTGCCAAAGGTTTTGCGCTGCTGGGAATAGGCCACCGCAAGATCCAACGCCGCTTCGGCCACGCCCACGCCGCGCGCTGCCACATTGATGCGGCCCAACTCCAGCCCCGACAGGATCTGTTGCAGCCCGCGCCCTTCAACCCCGCCAATCAGGCAATCGGCAGGAACGTGGTAATCCTGAAACAGCAATTCGCAGGTATCAATGCCGCGATAGCCCAGCTTTTCAAGTTTGCGCGCCACGGTGAACCCTTCGCGCTTTTCGGCGATGAACAGGCTCATGCCCTTGTGGGCGGGGGTGGTTTTGGGATCGGTTTTGACCAACAGCGCAAGGCAGTTTCCGTGCAGCGAATTGGTGATCCAGGTCTTGGTGCCATTGACGATATAGTCATCGCCCACGCGCTTTGCCACCGTGCGCACCGCTTGTAGATCGGTGCCACAATCGGGTTCGGTCAGGCCAACCCCACCGCGCAATTCACCGGTGGCGAAGCGGGGTAGGTAATGCTGTTTCTGGGCATCGGTGCCGTGGCGCTGCACCGCCGAGGCCATGATAAGGTGCGAATTGATGATCCCCGAAAGCGACATCCAGCTGCGGGTGATGCGGGTGACTATCTTGGCATAGGTGCTGGTGGACAGGCCAAGCCCACCGTATTCTTCGGCGATTATGCAGCCGAACAACCCCATTTGCTTCATTTTCTCGACGATCTCGTGGGGGTATTCGTCGCGGGCCTCGAGGTCATGCACAAATGGGTCAACCTCGGCGGTCAGGAATTTTTCCAGCGCGTCAAGGATGATGGCATCGTTGTCATTGCTCATGGCCGTTACTCCGGATTGCCGGCCAAAAGCGCGGCCAGGCTGTTGGCGTTCGCCAGCCCGTCCAGCCCCAGAACCGCATCGCGGATATGCTCGGCGCGGCTGCGGGCGACGGCGGTGCAGGCGGTTTCGAAAAACTTCGCTTCAATTTCGGCGTTGGCCAGCGGGCGGTCTGGATTGCCCCGGTTGATTTCTTCGCGGTGGGACAGTGTCTGGCCATTCCTGAGGGTCACGATCACGTCGCCGGAATAGTATTTCGGGAAGGGCGCATCGGGGTAGTCCCCACAGGTAACTTTGGCAGCAATGGCCAGCAGGGCCGGATCATTCAGCGCGTCCAGCTCCTCTAGGCCGAAACAGCCGCGCACCAGCCCCGAGGCCACCGCCCAAGGGATCGAAAACTGCGCATCATATGAATTCTGCGGCCGCTGCTTTGTCTCAACCGGTTGGCAGACGGTTTTATGCACACCCGCAGGCACCAGGGCGCGGATACTGGCGATATCTTCGGCCATGACCCCATGCTTGCCCCGCAGCGCCATGGCGGCATCGGCGCAGGCGTGGGTGAAATGGCACGCAGGGATCGGCTTTATCGCCACATTGTTGATTTCCCAGCTTTCGCCCAGGTTTTGCGTGGCCAGCGACAGGTCCATTTCCGCCTGTTCGGCCGCGTGCAGATACAGCGGAAACAGCCCAAAGCGCCCCTCGTAGACCGCCTTGGGGCCGACGAACCCGGCTTTGGCCATCCCCGCCGCCGTGATGCCGCCCACCCCGGCCCAACCAGGGTGCATCCGCTTGGTCCAGGCCCCATCCTGCAGAAATTCCATGCTGCCCGAAGCCATCGACAGGGCAATGCCCTGCGCATCGGCCATTTGTGCAGCGCTCAGCCCCTGAAGGCGGCTGGCAATCAGAGTCGCGGCAAACACGCCAATTATACCGGTCGGGTGATAACCGACCTGATGAAAACCGCCCCTGGCAACGGATGCAAGACGGGTGGAAACCTCCATTCCCGCAATATAGGCGCTGAGCATGTCGCGCCCACTGGCACGACGATCCGCAGCCATGCCAAGGGCGGTGGGAAAGGCCGCTGCGGTGGCGTGGGTAACGCCTGCGACATGAGTGTCATCATAATCCAGCCCATGCACGAGCAGCCCGTTCAACATCACCGCATCGCGCAACGGCAGACGAGCGCCCATGCCGATCACCTGCCCGTCACCCGACCCAAAGCTGGACAGAGCCGACAAAGTGCGATGGGCAAAGTCATACCGGGTCGAGGCCAGCGCAATCCCGACAGCGTCAAGGATCAAATGGCACGCACGGCTGCGGATATCCGCCGGGATATCGTCATGATCCAGGTTCGCCACGAAGGTTCCCAACTGCGGAGCAATCAGCCCGTTCGCGCCTAGCGTCTCATCTGTCATTTGGCTCTCTCCCAGAGTTTTGTATATTCAAAGAACGGTGTGATTTCAGGACGGAAGGCAGCCAGACCCAAGCCAGCCAGCCAGCCCTAACCAGCAAGACACCTGAAACAAAACAGCATCAAGCCTCAGGCAGCCCTGTAAAACGGCGTTTTGCCATCTTGCGCCCGCGATGCTTGCGCCAACTAAATCAATAGTTTGCTTTCCCCTGCACCGCAGTTTCGCGCGAATGCACCAGTGCGCTGCGCACAAAGCTCATGAATTCGGTGCCGTCTTGTTTTATGCCCCGAGTGCGCACCGTCACGATGCCCTGTCCTGGGCGCGATTTCGACGGGCGCAGCCCCAGTATCTCGGATTCCGCATAGATGGTGTCCCCGGGAAAAACCGGAGCGGGCAGCTTGATGTCGGTCCAGCCCAGATTGGCCACCGCCTGCCCGCTGATCTGGGGCACCGACATGCCTGCCACGATTGCCAGGGTCAAAGTCGAATTGACCAGCGGCTTGCCGAACTCGGTCTTTTCCGCAAAGGCCGAATCGCAGTGGGCCGGGTGGTGGTTCATGGTCAGCAGTGAAAACTGGATGTTGTCGGTTTCGGTTATGGTGCGACCAGGGCGGTGTTCGTAAATGTCGCCAACCTTAAAATCCTCGAAATACATGCCAACTTCGGCGCGATAGCGGTTCTCACCGATTTTTCTCATAGGTAATCCCGTTCGATGCTGGACTAATTGTCCGGACATTTATATCAACGCCCAGACACCCCGTCAACAAAGGCTTGTCATGATGCGCAGCACCGACCAGAACCCAACTGATAAATCGGCCGACATTCGTTCTGATCGCCCCGGTCACGCGCGCATGATCAGAACGCAAACAGCGCGCGGCGCCAAGAAGCCCCGAATGTGCCGGGCATGCCGCGATCCAATTGAGGAGTTGAACCATGCAACCATTAAACGGGCTTCTTGTTATCTCACTGGAGCAAGCCGTTGCCGGGCCGATGGCCAGCCAACGGCTGGCGGATGCCGGGGCACGGGTCATCAAGATCGAGCGCGTCGGCGGAGAAACCGCGCGCCATTATGATGCCGTTGTGAAAGGCACGAGCGCTTATTTCGCATCGCTGAACCGTGGCAAGGAAAGCGCCGAGCTGAACATAAAAGAGCCATCGGATCGTGATGTGCTAGAACGCATGATCGCCACGGCAGATGTCTTTATTCGCAACATTGCGCCCGGTGCGGCGGCACGGCTTGGGCTGGATGCGAAAGATCTGGCCGAGAAATACCCGCGCCTGATTGTGGTGGATATCTTTGGCTATGACCAGAACAGTTCTTATGCCAAACGGTTGGCTTACGACATGCTGATTCAGGCGGAAAGTGGCCTTTGCGACGTCACGGGAACCCCGGAAGAGCCTGTAAAGGTAGGCGTTTCGGTCGCAGACCTCAGCACTGGCATTGCCGCCTATTCAGCCGTGCTCGAAGCCCTGCTGGAACGCGGCATCAGCGGCAGAGGCAAGGCGATCGAAATCCGCATGTTCGATGTGATGGCCGAACTGATGAGCGTGCCGTTGCTGCATTACGATTATGCCGGGAAAACACCCAAGCGGGTTGGGTTGGCGCACACGGTGATCGCCCCTTACGGCAAATTTTCCTGTAAGGATGGCGATATCATTCTGGTCTGTCAGCAGCACTCAGAATGGCTCCGCTTTTGTGAGGGCGTGCTGCAAATGCCTGACCTGCCCCAGGATAAACGGTTTATCAGCAATGCGGACCGCGTCGCCAACCTGGAGTCATTGTTCGAAATTATCGGCAAAGTCTGCGCCACGCTTACCCGCGCTGAGATCACAAAACGGCTGGATGCCTGGAAACTGCCCTGGGCCAATGTTTCCACCCTGCCCGATTTGTCCACCCACCCCGCCCTGCGCCGGATCGACATCTCACTGGAGGGGGACCAGACCGCTACACTTCCGGCCTCGCCTGTGCGTGATGATATCAAGTCACGCCGGGTGCCGGGTACAGGCGAACACACAGAGGTGCTGCGTAAGGAGTTCGGGCCATCAGCCAGCCTGTGAACAAGGTTGATACTGACCACCTTCGCAATAGAGGCGCCGCTCGGAAAAGGGTGAGGACATCATCACGCACAGGCGAGACACCTCTGCGCCAGGCCAGGCCCCTGCCCGGGCTTGGCGCGCTGAAATCGCTCCGTCATTGGGATTGCAACCGTTGCGTGTGGCCGAGCCGCTTCTTCTGTACGCCTACAAAACGGACCGGGCGGGTCGATCTGTGGGCTCGCGACAGTTCTCCCGCCCCCGACATGCGCCCCACACAGATTGGGGTTTGATGCCCTCCAACACCAGAAGGTTTCGGCCGTCCTATTCTTTCCGCTTGGAGGCACCGGCCAGGACAACGCGTGGGCGGGGCGGTGTGCGCCACCAATCAGCAGGTCAAACACCTCATCTCTCAGGTTAGGTTGAGGGGGCAGCTCCATGAGGCGAGCCGCTTCAGCGCCCATTTACTTACTCAGCAACACCGGGAGCTCAAAATATTCATGCATTTTCAAATTCTTGGGTGCGTCTAAATGAAAACTGAATTCAGGAACTTTTCTATTTCTTCGGAAGAACGATCTTCTGTATAAGAAATCTATAGGACTCGGCGATTCGCCGTTGGCACATGAAACTCTGCCATCGGCAACGAGCGGAAAAAACTCTGGGGAGGGTATAGTTTTTTTGCGAATAGCGCTGGCAAAGCACAATCGAAGCTTCGCCTTTCGGGGTCGCCTAGTGAGCTATGTTCGCTATCGTCCTGGAGTCGCAATTTGAATGAAGCCTGCGCGCGACGGGGTGCTGATCCTGCCAAAACTTGGCCGTCACCTCAGGCGTTGGATGCCATGAATATGTCTGAACGCGGAGAAATCACGTGTCAAAGCTAAGGACAGCGCGAGCAATGGGAACCGATAGAAGAACAACCTAACCACAAAACGAAACACCCGTGCGATTATGCCGTGCGGATGATCGGCGTCATCAACAAGTGAGGCGCCAACACTATGATATCGAACTGGAGGAATACATGCACTATCTGAAGAAACTAAAGCTCACGACAGCGGGATTTGGCCTTGTGGCTACTCTCAGCGCCACAGGCGTTGCAGCAGAAACCCTGAACTACGCCATCGGCTTTCCGCCCGGCGGTGCCGCAACCGACGGCATCAAGGAGTTCAACGAGTTGCTGTCAGCCGAGGGCGACGTCAAGCTGAAGGTCTTTGAACTCTCGCTGTTGAATCTGAAAGAAACCGCACCGGGCGTGCGCGATGGTCTGGCTGATGCGGGCTATGTCATCACCGCCTATTACCCGGCAGAATTTTCCGAAATCAACTTGCCGGCAGAAATGTCGATGCTGACCAATATCGGCACGCCGCCCAAATCTTCGGGCGCTGTGATGGCTGGAGTGATCACCGAATACGCAATGCTGCATTGCCTCGATTGTCAGGCGCAATTCAAACGTGAGAACCAAGTATTCCTGGGGGCGATGGGCACTTCGGAATACGTCAGCCTGTGTACGTCTCCGATCCGCGCCGCTGAGGACCTGAAGGGCAAAAAGATGCGTTCTTCCATCGCCGCGATGGGCCGTTGGGCAGAAAGCTTTGGCGGGACCAAAGTGTCGCTGCCGGCCAACGACATCTACGAGGCGATGTCGCAGGGCGTGGTGGACTGCGCGATGATTTCCGCCCCAGAATTGGGCAACCTGCAACTGTTTGATGTGACTAAATATATCACGCTGAATGCACCCGGCGGATCTTTTTCCGGTGTTGGCGCGCTGAATGTGAATCTGGACACATGGCATGACATGTCGGCGGAAGACCGGGCGCGCCTGATCGCGATGGCCCCCTATAACACTTCCTATGTGACGGTGAATTATTCAGATAATGCCGCGACCGATCTGGAAAAGGCCACAGAAATGGGTGTCGAAATCATCGAGGCACCGCAGGCGCTGCGGGATGCGACCGAAGCTTTCGTCACACAGGACATTGAGCTGATCAAGACCAACTTTGCCAATGACTATGGCCTACAGAACGTTGATGAAAAAGTCGAAATCATCATCGCTCTGATTGAAAAGTGGAAAGGCTTGACTGACGGAATCTACAACGACAAAGACGCTCTGGCGCAAGTCTATGCGGCAGAAATCTTTTCGAAAGTCGCGCCTGACACCTACTACATGGACTAAATTCATTGAAGGGGCGGGTGCGATGCGGCCGCCCTTTTTTTTGACGCATATAAGGAGGATGTGATGAAGCAAGCCAATAAGATACTCGCTGCGGTGGCCAGCGCCTATGCGGTGATCGGGGCCATTTCCGTGGCGCTGATGATGCTTCACATCACGGCGGATGTGATCGGGAAGTTCGTCTTCAACCAGCCCCTACCGGGCACAATTCCAATTGTTTCGCAGTTCTACATGGTCTTCGCGACCTTCTTGCCGCTGGCAATGGTGGAACGTGCCAATTCTCATATCTCGGTCGAGATCATCGTCCAGAATTTCCCCAAGAGGATGCAAGACTTCATCGCGATGCTGGCCTGTGCCCTTGGCACGATCATGTTCGGCCTGCTGACCTGGCGCGCGTTGATCGAGGCAGGGCGGAAATATTCCGTAGGCACCTTCAGTTATGAGCAAGGCCATAAAATCCTGACATGGCCGACCTATTACATCGTACCGCTTGGTACAGGGCTACTCACGCTCGTTATGTTTTACAAGCTGGCCTGCTATTTCACCGGCTACGGGGATGATACCCCACCCGCCAAAAATGACGTGACCACCCAGGGGACCGTATGACACCTTCCTTCGCCCAACACACAAGCCTAACAGAAATCGAGGCCCGACATCATGACTGATGTTCAGATAGGGTATGCTGGCGTTGCCGTGCTTCTGGCCCTGATCGCCTTTCGGGTGCCTATTGGTCTGGCCCTGATTTCCGTCTCCTTCGGTGGGATATTTATACTGGTGGGCGAACGCCCGGCCTTTGGCGCGCTTGGGGTCTTTCCTTACGCCTTTTCGGCAACCTGGCATCTGTCCTCGATCCCGATGTTCGTTCTAATGGGGTTCTTCTGCTTCCATGCCGGGCTGACCAAGGGTCTGTTCGGCGCGGCGCGATTGTGGCTGTCGGCGCTGCCGGGCGGGTTGGCAATTGCCGGGGTTCTGGGGTCTGCAGGCTTTGCAGCTGTGACCGGGTCGTCGGTCGCCTGCGCCGCTGCTATGGGCAGGATCGCGGTGCCCGAGATGCTGCGCTATCGCTATGATCCGGGTCTGGCGGCTGGATCCATCGCCGCGGCAGGGACGATTGGCGCGCTGATCCCGCCCTCTATCCTGTTCATTCTGTACGGCATCATCGTCAAGGTGCAGGTTGGCCAGCTATTTCTTGGCGGTCTGGCCGTTGGCCTGCTGACCGCAACCGCCTATAGCGCCGTGATCATCGTGCGCGTGGTGCGCAATCCGGATCTGGCCCCCCCGATTGCGGAAGAGATCAGCTGGAAGATGCGCCTGGTCGCGCTGGCGGATGTTTGGCCGGTCCTCGTGCTGGTTCTTGGCGTCTTTGGCGGGCTCTTTGCCGGTGTCTTTACCCCGACGGAAGCGGGTGGGGTTGGTGCCGCGATGTCGCTGACGATTGCGTTCTTCAAACGCTCCATCGACTTGCGCGGAATCTGGTCTTCCCTAATGGAGACACTTACGATCTCTTCCTCCATCTTCATCATCGCCATCGGGGCAAGCATGCTAACCCGGTTCTTTGCCTATTCCGGGGCTGGTGATGAGATCGCGGCGATCGTTCAGGGAATGGGCGTCAGTCCGTTGCTGCTGATCATGGTGGTGGCGTTGCTCTATATTCTGCTGGGTATGTTTCTGGAGCCGATCGGGGCGATGCTGCTGACAATGCCGATCCTGCTACCGCTGATCGAAACCGCCGAAATTAACCTGCTGTGGTTCGGTATTCTGGTCGTCAAGCTACTGGAGATTGGGATGATCACTCCGCCAATCGGACTGAACGTCTTTGTGCTGAAAAGTGTGATGGGCGAGCAGATATCCACTAGCACGATTTTCCGCGGTGTGATGTGGTTCATTTTTGCGGACATCTTGATCCTTGGCCTTATGGTCGCCTTTCCGGATCTGGTTCTATATCTGCCAAGCCTCTTGCAATGACCATTCACACATATCGCGGTTAAAGGCCCTATGTGTGAATGGTCGCTTCGGTGGCGGATTGGACATCCGCAACCGTGTTTCCCTCTGTCAGCTCAACCAGGCGGAACCCGTCTTTGGTCACATCAAGCACCGCAAGATCGGTGTAGACCCGATTGACCACACCCAATCCGGTCAGCGGATATGTGCATTTGCGCATCAGTTTGGGGCTGCCATCGCGGTTGGTGTGTCGCATCATCACAAAAATCGTGGGCACCCCGACCACAAGGTCCATCGCACCGCCAACGGCTGGCGGAAATTTCTGGTCAAGCGTCGCCCAGTTTGCCAGATCCCCGTTCTCGGCCACCTGATACGCGCCCAGAACAGCAATATCGAGATGCCCGCCCCGCATCATCATAAAACTATCCGAGTGCTCGAAGAATGACGCTCCAGGTGCGGCCGTGATGAACCGCTTACTCGCGTCGATCATCTCGGGATCCTCCTGACCGTCGGGCGGCGTGGGGCCTACGCCCAGTATCCCGTTTTCGGAATGATAGATGACCTCGCGGCCTTCAGGCATATGGGCGGACACATGGGTCGGCTTTCCGATCCCTAGGTTCACATACGAGCCGTCGGGAATGTCGCGTGCCACACGCGCGGCCAAGGCATTATCACTGAGATGGATCATGGGCGCACCTTATATTCGACGACACTTTTTATGAAAACGCCTGGCGTTATAACGTGCTCAGGCTCAAGGGGGGCAGGTGAAAGATGGCGGACCTCGGCGATGGAATGGCGCGCCCCGGTTGCCATGATCGGATTGAAATTCCGTGCGGTGCCGTGATACCTCAGGTTGCCCCAAGGATCACCCTGCTCGGCGCGCAGCAGCGCAAAGTCCGCAGGCAGGGGTTGCTCCATGACAAAGCCGCGTCCGTCGATGACGCGCGTTTCTTTGCCCTCGGCCAACAGCGTGCCATACCCTGTGGGCGTCAGAAAACCGCCAATGCCCGCCCCCGCTGCGCGGATACGCTCTGCAAGCGTACCTTGCGGAACGATCTCCAGTTCGATTTCGTCGGCCTCGTACCGCTTTTCGAACCAGATGGAACCAGGTGTACGCGGGTAAGAGCAAATGACCTTCGCCACCCGTTTTTCCTTGAGCAGCTTGGCGATACCCGTTTCGCCCGCCCCCGCATTATTAGCGATAATGGTAAGCCCCCGCGCGCCATTTCCCAAAAGCGCATCAATCAGACCAAAAGGAATACCTGACGATCCGAAACCGCCAATCATAATCCGCGCGCCGTCTTTTATTGGGTCAACAGCCTCGACCAGATCCTTGCACCGCTTATCCATGGCCCCACTCCTTAAAGGTTTGCTGCGTTCTTGCGGCGTTGCAGGATCAAATTCACTGCGATCACCGCAATCAAAAGAGCCGCACCCACAAGGCCGGTTATGAACACGGGCACGATGATTAACAGGCCACCCGCCAAAAACAGGCCGCGGCTGGTCAGGCCAATCTGGCCGACCCCGTAAATCCAGCTCTCGAAGGCCGACGTAATCGCCCAGATGGCAATCAATGTCAGCGCGATCCGCTCTACGATGTTAATGACGCTGCCCACCATGATCAGGGCGGGGTCATAAACAAAGATAAAGGGCAGAATGAACAGAGGCAGCCCCAGACGCATCGCCCGAAACCCTGTCTCCATCGGCTTGGAGCCAGCCACGTGCGCCGCGGTGATGGCCGCCAGCGCGACGGGCGGCGTGATGTAGGACAGCATACCCCAGTAGAGAATGAACAAGTGGCTGGCCAAAGGATTAAGCCCTGCTTGTATCAATGCCGGTGCCAACAAAATTGACAGGAAGATGTAGCACGCCGTCACCGTCATCCCCATCCCCAGCACGAAACTGGTAACTGCGCCGGCAAGCAACATCAACGGCACATTCCCATCCGCATAGAGAAGTAACTCTCGCGAGAATGCGCCCGCCACACCTGTGTAAGAAAGCCCGCCAACAACCAGCCCAATACCGGCCAGAACTGCGACCAGTTTGGCTACATTGACAGAAATATCCATCAGCAGAAGTTGAGCGCGCACCAGCGTGAGGCGGCTGTCCTTGCGGAACGATGTCGCGACCAGCATCACGACCGAAGCATAGTAAGGCGACCGCGACTCAAGCCGAAGCACCATCAGCACATAGATGAGAACAGCAAGGCTCAGTAGATAGGGCCAACCTCTTATCAGCACGGGCCAGACTTTCGGTATCTCGGAACGGGGCAGACCTTGCAGCCCATTGCGTGCCGCGAACATGTCAACCTGCAACAGCAACGCCACATAGAACATCAGGGCCGGAATGATCGCCGCAATCACGATTGTAGAGTATTGCACGCCCAGAAATGAGGCCATAACGAAAGCAACAGTCCCCATCACTGGCGGCATCAACGTAGCTCCCGTCGAGGCACAGGCCTCGATCGCGGCGGCATAGCTTGCCGGATATCCGACACGGCGCATGGTTGGAATTGAAAACGGGGCGGATGTGAGGATATTGGAGATCACGCTCCCCGACAGGGACCCTAAAATACCCGATCCCAGAACGGCAACCTTGGCAGGTCCCCCCCTGCGATGGCCCAGCAACGCAGCCGCCAGATCCATGAAAAATTCGCTGCCCTTGGTCACAACAAGAACAGAGCCGAAAATGACAAACCCGATCACTAGCTCGGCCACAACCTGCATCGGAATTCCAACGACGCTCTCGACCCCGAGAACATGGGCCCGTACAGTTTCCAATAGCGAGAACTGTGTGCCCCAAAGGAAGCCCGGCATGTGTCCGGCATAAAGCGGGAATGTCCCAAACAACAGCGCGGTTATAAGCAACACAGAACCGCCAGCACGCCGTATACCCTCCAGAACCAGCACCAGCAGAATAGCGGCCATGATATCTGCGGTCAGGGGGGCTTCATATTCCCACCCTCGCTGGATGATGTCCAAACCGTGATTGCCAAGCCACCCCGCGCTGACAAGCGCAAGCACAGCCAGCCCGGAGTTCAGCCAGATCGGACCCATTGATGGGCCAGCCTTCATAGGGACCGACAGAAAAGCAACCGCCAGAAAAATCCCGATCAGGTAATACAGGTATGCGTTCCCAAGCGGCTGGAACCCGAAAACATTCAGCAAAAACTGTTGATTTACTGCCAGTAGAACGCCGGACGCGCCCAACAACATGATAAGCCAGCGCAGCGGGCCTGATGGCCCTGCCGCGGCATCAGCTTCGCCTAACGCGTATTTGGCCACGTCCAGTGTGCCTTTGTCGGTCATAGATCCGTCCTAAAATGCATGTGTAAAAGCCCCCCGGCGCGCATGGCGCCAGGGGGCGAAAGCTGCCTTCGACAGATCAATTAAGTGCGGCGACGACCTCAGCGCGACGCGCCATCCACGCTTTGGAAAAGTCTTCCTCGGCCAGTCCGGCGTTTGCGTCGAGAAACTCGGCCCACGCGCTTACCAGCGCATCCATGCGCGCGGTGCGTTTCACGTTCCACGCTTCATCCTCATCAGTCCAGATGCCGATCTCGCGCAGATAACGCACGGCACCCTCATGGAACGGCACATCAATCGCCGGACGGCCCGACCGGTCCAACGACCAGCGGGTCATTGTCGCCGTGCCATTTTTATAGAGGTCATAGGTTTCATCCAAAGCCTTGATGAAAGCATAGACCTCGTCGGCGGATTTTTCGTTCGTCGTCGTGATCACGGGATAGCGATAGGCGGCCATCTTTGCGGTTTCACCTTCGGGCAAGCCTGCGGCCACATCTTCATTCGAGGGGCTCATGATAGGCAACACCTCGAGCAGCTTGTCCCAGCCCTCTTTGTTGTCTGGCTCAAGCGGCGCATAAAAAATGCCGCGCGGGCTTTCGGCCAGCTCATAGAGGTGGCTTGTTGTTGGTGTTGTGCAGGTCGCGTCAGACTCGTTGCGCGTCATCGAAGACATCGCCGAGCCATAGGTCGGGAACATGACGACCTCAACATCATCAAGAGTCAGACCACCAAACGCGAGGATCGCTTCGCATTTTACATTCACCGACGGGTTGCCCGCCACAAAAGCGATCCGCTTTCCCCTCGCATCCGCAACGGTTTTGATCCCTGCGTCACCCGCAGCGACCAGCGTGATGCCCGCAGGACGCCCGGCAACAGCGCGCAACTGGCGCGGGCCCCAATCTGCTGTGGCGAAATCATACGCGCCTTCGCCAAGAAAGAAGGCTTCGGTCGCCAGAAACGCATAATCTGCACGCCCTTGCAGCAACGGTTGCAAACGACCAATGCCGCTGCCCGAAGGCTGAATCCGAACGCGCGTGCCAAACGACTTCCCAAAGGCGTCCGCGATGGCCGACGCTTCCGCATAGCCAGCCGAGCCGACATCATACGAAGTCCAAACCATCGTTTCTGGCAGTTCCTGACTGATTGCCGGCAATGCAACGCAGGTTGCCAACACGCTCAGTGCAGACCGCAAGTTAAAATATTTCATCATTTTCCTCCCAAAATGCGAAGACCCGGACCTTTGCACCACTCCTGCCGTCCGGGTTTTCCCCAATACTGCAGATTGACCAGTGCTGAAGCCTATCAATACGACAAGCAGGCGCGCCTCCATTCGAATGACAATGGGATACTTGTTCACATAGCACAAATGCATTATGGACATTCCAGAAATAGAAAATGGGTATAGATGGAATTCCGCCTTCTCCGTAATTTTAGCGTGATCGTCGAACTGAGCAGTATAACAGCCGCGGCGGAGCGCCTTGGCATTGCCCAACCCGCACTAAGCCGTCAGGTTAAAATCCTGGAACAAAATTTTGGTGTTCCGCTGCTGCATCGACATGGGCGGGGTGTCACGCCGACAGAGGAGGGCTCACGGCTTGTTTCCCGCGCAAAGCTGATCCTGGAGGATATGAAAAACCTTCAGACCGAGGTGAAGGGCGACCCCAAATCGCTGTATGGCACGCTCACGCTCGGACTGCCGCCTACTGTTGCCGACGTTTTGGCCACCCATCTCATTATACGCACCATGGAGAAATTTCCGGACGTCAACCTGCGGATCGTCTCCGGCTTCAGCGGCCATGTGCAGGATTGGCTGACCCGTGACAAAATTGATCTGGGCGTTGCGTATGAAGGGCAGAAATCAAAATTCATTAAGTCGCGGCCAATTCTTCTTGAAAATCTCTTCCTGATCCAGCCCGCCCAGCCCAACTGTGACGACACGCCGATCACCGCCCAAGACGCCCTGCGTCAGCCGCTGATCTTGCCAAATTCGGAACATGGCCTGCGCAGCAGGGTTGAACACATCGCCCAAACTGCCAAGATCGACCTGAACGTCGTTCTTGAAGTCGACATTCTGCCGACAATGCTGTCATGCGTCGAGCGCGGATTGGGGAGTACCATCCTGCCTTTGGTCAGCGTCATTCACCATATCCGTTCGGGACAATTAGTCGCCCGCCCGATTGTGCAGCGCCCCATCGACCGAACGCTGGTTCTGATGACCCCCCTCAATCGTCCGATCTCCCGGTTGCCAGAAAAATTTTCAGAGTTTATGATTTCAGAAGTCCATCATCTCGTGAGCTCGGGCGAGTGGTCCGGCACGACGCTATAGGCTCCGCAGAGCAACACAAGCCCGGACAAAACTGGGTTAGGTTCAAATGAATTAGGCGCCGCGGTCGCGTGGCACGTCTCAGATCGCACCGCTAAGCATCAATCCCATCAGTAAAGCACCCCAGAACAACAGCAATACTGCGCAATAGGTGCCATTCCAAACTGGCCCAATCAACCCTGCCGGTCGATCAATGATCGACGCGCACAGTGCGATCGTCGTGATGAAAGGCGACAGACCGATGACCGCCGTCCAGCCGCCAATAATTGCGAGCGCGATGGTCAGGTCGTTCAGGCCAGGCAACGCCAATTGCGAGGCAATGGCACCGAACACCGATGCGGTCACGATCGGGTTCACGCCGACAAAGGCCAAAACCACGACGGACATCATAAGCCCCAGCGCCAATGTAACCGGCCCAAGGGATAAATCCGCGAAAAAGTCCCGCAATCCATCCACAGGAATGACGGCGATCAAAACCACGGACAGGAACCCTGCGGCCGCAAACACGCCCACTTCACCCGCCGTGGCAGGCATCCGGCGCCAGCTGTCCAGGAGTGTCGCATTGATTGTCTTCCATGGCCCGCCCGTTAATTTTCGCGACGAGAGCGCTGACCAGAAGATCGCGTAGCAAGGCGCTAGCAGCAGCAGGGATTCCTGAAATGTCAGTGATGACACTTCGTGCATGGTAACAATCGACAAACCCAATATCACCACATGCCCCACCAATAGCGCCGCCCCTCTCCAGCTGGTCACCTGTGGCCGCCGCCCTGTCACGGCTCGCTGCGACAGCCGCCGGTTCTGCACACGATCAAGGCTCCAACCAATCGCAATGAAGACAAAACTTATGGCAAACCCGAATGGTCCGAAGTCAAAATAGGACAGGCTGGGCAATGTAATGAGCACAACATTTGCGGCAAACCCAAATGGCGACCATAACGAGATCAGACTGAACCCCCGGATAATGGCAAGCGTCATCCGGCGTAACCTTGCCTCCTGCAAATCAGGGGGCAACTGCATCGTTGACGGCTCCGCAAGCGCGCGTTTGGCCAGATCAAGCAGAATGACCAAGCCGCCAAAGTTGATCAGGACCCCGAATAAATGCCCACCAAACGACAGCGCCAAATAGCGCCGTGAGGGCGGTTGCCCTGTCAAATAGACACCTGCCTCGCCGACTTCTGGTGCCATCATCGCGGCGGATCGCAGCGTGCCCAGAAGAATGATCAGGGCCCCCAAGAACAATGAGCGCCCGATTGCATCCATCAAGACCTCTGAGGGAACATCACGCCAGAGCGCGACAATCAGCGCGCCGCCGGACAACAGCACGGCAACCCAAGTGGCGATGCTGAACAGGCGCCAGCCAAGCGCCAGAAATAGGCCCAGCGCCATCCCCGCCGTGAGAATAAGCCACGGTGCATCCACAAAAATCAGCCCGACGGCAGCGGCCAAAACAAACGTCAGAAGACCACTGCGCAACCGGCGGACACCGCCATTGACTGGGGTTGAGGCACCTGGCATCCGGTTCTCAGCACCCTTTGAAATGGGGCGTGCGTTTCTCGAAAAACGCGGATCTTCCTTCGGCAGCATCAGCACTGTTAAGCAATATCGGCTGAAGCTGGCGTTCATATTCAAGCGCGGCATCCACGTCGCGGGCGAACCAGTCGGCGATGTACTGTCGTGGCAAAGGGGCTACTTCTGCTTCTTCCAACGCCAGTGCACAGGCCATTTCCACCGCCTGCCCTTCGTCAGCAAGCGCGTCAACAAGACCGCTGGCAAGCGCTTCATCAGCCGTGATCTTGCGATTGCTCATGATGATCCTGCGGGCTTTTGCCGGTCCAACCCGTGCGGGTAACGTGGCAAGTAAACCCATGTCGGGGATCACACCGACCCTGGTGAAACCCGCCACAAACATCGCGCCCCGCGAGGCAACAACCATCGGGCAAGCCATCGCCAGCCCAAATCCGGCCCCCGCCGCCCAACCTTCGACCGCCACCACCAGAGGTTTGGGAAACCGAACCATTCGTCCGATCGTGTCCTTCACCGTGGCAAAGCGTTCCCGCTGCTGGGCAATGCTACACATACCCTGGTCGCGGATATCACCCCCGGACGAAAAATGGCCGCCCTTGCCCGTCAAAACCACGGCGCGCACGTCAACATCTCTCTCGGCTTGTGACAGGATCTGAACCAGTTCCTGACGCACCGGATGACCCACCGGGTTACGGCGAACCGGCTCGTTCAGGCTGATCACCAGCAGACCGCCATCGCGTGTTTCGAGATCAATAGGCATCAGGCCTCACTGTATTGGAACTTGCCGTTCCCAATCACAACCTTGTCCCGCTCCACCGCGCAAGTCCGGAACGACCCGTCCTTCCAGACCTCCGTGCGCAGCGTCTCGCCGGGAAATACATGGGCGGTAAACCGTGCATCCATCGCACCAAAGCGCGCAGCGTCGTAATCACACAGCGTCGCAAGCAACGCATGTGCGGCGCAACCGAAGGTGCAAAGACCGTGCAGGATCGGTCGCTCAAAGCCGGCCCCTTCTGCCACGCGCGGATCAAGGTGCAGCGGATTGGTGTCGCCGTTCCAGCGATAGATCAGCGCCTGCTCGGGGCGGGTGCTGGTTTCAAAGACATGGTCCGGCGCGGTTTCGGGAAGCTGGTGAACCGGCTTGGCCGTGTCCGATGGTCCCCCGAACCCGCCGTCCCCGCGCAAGAACGTCGTTCCGCGGCAGGTCGCAAGATGCGCGCCCGTCGCGTCGTCAAAGATTTCTTTCTCCGAGTAAAGCAACGCGCCCCGCCCTTCGCCCTTGTCAATCAGCCCGGTTACGCGCGTTTTGGCACGGATCGTCGCCGCAACCGGAATGGGCGCATGAACCGTCATTCCCTGTTCGCCATGGACCAGACGCAGGGCATCAACGCCCGTTGCCGGATCGGACAGCCAAAATCCGGGGTGACCAAGAACATTCGCAATTGCGGGCATCACACGGATATCATCTTGCAGCCCCCCAACATACGACAGTTGGGGCATATCCATCGGGTCCTGCCCCATGCCGATAGACAGCGCATATTGCGCAACATCCCGCGGCCCATAGCTTTGGCGGACTTCGGGAATGTTGAAATTCATAAGATGATTGCGGTCAATTGCCATATCAGCTTGCCTCTTCGTTCAGTTCGATCACAGCATCAAGGGCATAGGCCCCCTGCCCCTGCGGCAGAGCCAAAACCGGGTTCAGATCAATTGAGAGCAAACGCGCTCCTGCCGCTGCTGCAAAAATCGACAGCTTCGACAGCATTTGCGCCAACGCATCTATATCGGAGGCCTCCTGTCCTCTGGCACCTTTGAGGATGGGCGCACCACGAATGGACAGGATCATGTCCCGCGCCGTCGCCACGTCAAACGGACAGGTCCGCAGGGCCACGTCATCCAGAAGCTCTACGAAAATGCCACCCAGACCAAAGACAGCCACCGGACCGAATGTCGGGTCGCGGTTAATCCCCATCAGGCACTCGACCCCGCCCGATAGTTGCTTGGCCACCAAAATCCCGCCGATTGCAGCGTCAGGAACGTGGGTTTTGGCCGCCTGCATGATTTCGTCAAAGGCCATTCGCACATCTTCAGCTGAGCCGATGTTCAGCTTTACCGCGCCAATATCGGATTTGTGGATAATATCGGGCGACAGGATTTTCATGACGACAGGAAAGCCCAACGCCTCTGCCGCCGTGACGGCCTCTTCTACGTCCTTGGTTCTGGTCTCGGGCGCGCAGGCAATGCCCGCTTTTGTCAGGATATTCTTGGCCTCCGCCTCATCCGGTGCGCAGTCCGGCAGAGCAATCTTGTCGGGTACGGGCATCTTTGCTGGTCGGTCCCCTGCCAGCGTCGCGCCCGCATTACAGATTGCGTGGATGGCCCGCGTTGCCCGGCACGGGTCATTGAACACCAATATGCCTTCGTCGTCATAGCGCTCGAGCACCTCTGGCGCACCAAGCGCGCAGAACGCAATAATCCGATCCGGGTAGGCCGCGCGCAGCGGTTTCATTGCCGCCAGGATTGTATCCGAGACTGCGGGGCTGCCTGCGACATAGGTCAAGAAACACAAAACCGCGCCATAGCCGCCATCCTCTAGCGCGGCGCGCGTGAAGGATTCAAGCAAGGACGGATCGTTTAGCGCCTGTGCCGTGCAGTCCAGCGGATTGACCGGCGAGGCATAAGGAAGAAGTGCCTTGAGCCGCGCCTGCGCCGCATCCGGCATCGCGGGCATGGGCAGGCCGATGCGCTCGGCCTCGTCGCTGATCACAATGCCTGCGCCGCCACTGACAGTAATGACACCCAGTGAATGCACCGAAGGGAGCACCTTTTTCGAGGCGGCATAGGCGATGTCCATCATGGATTCAGGATCACGCACGATGATGACGCCATGATCGTGAAGCACCGCGTCGGCGACAACGGCATCACCGGTCAACGATGCGGTATGCGAGGCCGCAGCCTGCGCACCCACGGCCGAACGGCCCGCCTTCAGTGCAATGACCGGCTTGCCCGCATCGCGCGCAGCCTCCAGCGCAGCAAGCAAGCTGACCGGATCGGTCACCGCCTCCATATAGGCACAAATGACGTCGATACCGTCACGCTGCGCCATCCAGTGAATCGCATCCGCAACGGTGATGTCGGCCTCATTGCCCGTCGTGATAAGCACTGACGCCCCAAGCGCACGGTCGCGCGCCAGTGCCCCCAGGTGTGCGCCGAACGCGCCCGACTGGCTGGCAATACCAATGTTGCCGGGCCGCGGATGGCCGGTATCAAGCGAAGACGAGAACGTCCCGTAATAGCCAATATCGACGTTGTAGACACCAAGTGTATTCGGCCCCAGCAGGCGAATGCCATGTTTATGCGCCAGCGCTACCAGCTCTGTTTGCGCGGCAACGCCTTCCTCTCCGACTTCGGCGAACCCTGCCGAAAACAAGGTAGCTGCCTTGCATCCCTTGCGGCCCAGGGCCTCGATTGTTTCGGGCACCAGACGGGCCGGCACCGCAATCAGAGCCGCGTCAGGCGCTTCGGGCAAGTCGTCGATGCTAGCATAGCATTTCAATCCCTGCACGGTCTCGCGCTTGGGGTTCACCGGAAGGATGCGCCCTGTGTACCCGGCCTTCAGCATTGCGGCGATCGGACGCCCACCAATCCGCGTAACGTCTTCAGATGCCCCGATCACCGCGATCGAACGCGGTGCCAGCAATCCATCAATATGACTCAGGTCTTTCATAATGTCGCCTCCGATCCAAGTATCGCCGTGCACTGGCTGGACAGGGTGCCCCCATTGCCGTGACATAACGCAAGGTTGCAATTCTCAACTTGTCGCTCGCCGGTCTCGCCACGGATTTGCGCCACGGCCTCCGCAATCAGGAACAGGCCGTACATGCCCGGATGCACGCAGGACAGCCCACCGCCATTGGTGTTGACCGCCAGATCTCCGCCTGGTGCGATGCGCCCGTCCTCGACAAACGCGCCGCCCTCGCCTTTGGCACAGAACCCAAGATCTTCGAGGAACAGGATCGTGTTGATCGTGAACGCATCATAAAGCATCACCAGATCAAGATCCTTGCGCGTGACGCCGGCCATCTCCAATGCTCTGGGGCCGCTATCGGCTGCCGCCGTGGTCGTCAGATCAGGCATGGCAACGATAGAGCGGTGATAGTTCGCCGCCCCGGCACCCAGGAAATAAACCGGCTTGGCATGGAGGTCCTTCGCGCGATGAGCACGGGTCAGCACACAGGCCGCAGCACCGTCCGTCACCAGGCAGCAATCCGCCTTAGTCAGCGGATCTGAAATCATGCGCGACGACAGAATTTCGTCTTTTGTCAAAGGGCCGCGCGCAAAAGCGTCGGGATTGAGGTTTGCCCAACTCCGCGCCGCCAGCGCCACGTCGGCCAACTGTTCGCGGGTCGTGCCATAGGTATGCATGTGCCGGCTGGCCGCAAGGCCATAAGCGGTGATCGGGTGGCGCGGGTTGTAGGGCGTTTCGTGCCACTGCGGTTCGCTCATCGAGACAAGTCGCCCACCCGCCGTCCGCTGGTTCGATCCGTAGCAGACCAGCGCCGCATCACACAGCCCCGCCTCAAGCGCGAGGGTTGCCTGAAGCAAGTGCAACTCGAAGCTGGACCCGCCCACATTGGTGCTGTCGAAATAGCGAGGCCTTAGGCCTAGATGCTCCACCACGCTCATTGTTGGAAAAGCGTGTGCGCTGGTGGCGGCAAAAACGCCGTCAATATCCTGCATTCGCAGGCCAGCATCCGCAACGGCCGCAACGGCCGCCTGACCCAGCAATTCCATCGCCGAAAAGCCATGTGCCTCACCTATACCGGCGGTTGCCATGCCCACGATTGCGGATTTTCCGCGAATATCTTGCGCGCTCATGCCGCCTCTCCTTCAGCCATATCAAAAACCACGCGATTGCCGGCTTCGGCCTCTTCAATCCGCGCAACAACACGTGCTCCAATCGGGGCGGTTTCAACATCGGGCAGCGTGGACATCATCCGTACCCCTTCATCCAGCTCGATCAGGGCCACATTTGTGGACCCCGATCGTCCGCGGTTGACGGTAATCGCATAGACGGTTCCTGTCCCTGCGGGTTGCACCCATTCCAGATCTGTCGCACCCGTCGGCGTAATGGCGCGAGGAAAGAACACGTACTCTCCTGTGTTTTTTGCCCGCTGGATCATGAACTTTCCTTGTGCCAGATAATGTTCATAGGTCGCCTGCGGACCCACTTTTATTGCATTGGTGTGTGTCACGGATTTTCCTTTTTTTCTTTACGTCTGGTCACTTGGACCAGTTGAGAATCATATGTGTCTGGGTTGTGACCGCCGCAATTTTTCCGTCGCCGCGTGTCGTGGTGACCTGAAGAACCATTAACGTACGGCCGATCTGCAACGCCTCGCAACGCGCGGTCACTGTGTCTCCGACATGCACGCCGCGCATAAAATTAGTCTTGCTTTCAATGGTGGTGTTCGTTTTGTCCGCAGGCAGATTGATGAATGCCAACGTCCCTGCCACATTATCGGCAAGCGTCATCAAAGCTCCGCCGTGCAGCACCCCGTTGCGGTTGGCCAGGGCATCGGTCACTTTCATGCTGCACACGGCGCAATCAAGCGCGACCGACACGATATCGATTCCGGTCAGCTCGGCATAATTCGACTGCGGCGGCATCTGGTCCAGCTTTCGCGTTGCATCGCCCCCTGTTGTCATGCTGCCCACCCGGTCAGATTGCGCCGCCCAGTGATTGTCTGCTGGATCTGGCGGATGACCCTATCGAAGCGCAGCAACTGCGCATTGCGGTATAGGAGTTCGATGTTGTCTTCTGGCGTATATCCCGCACCGGAACGGGTACGGCCGCTATCCAATACTCCCATCGCCGTGCGAAAGCCTTTTTTTAAGCGATCGGTCCCGCCCAGGGTCACCGGATCCGACCCGTGTGCGTTGACAATAAGCGCATCGAATATTTTCGAGACGCGCTCATCCATCTTGCGGTCCGGCTTCGCCGCCGTGATACTCGGCGTATCGCAATTGGCGATCCCCGGCAGCCCCCGTTCCTTCCGCTCTTTGATTCCGTCGTCCATAATCGGGCACCGCGAGCCGATTTTCACATTCGTGCCGATCATCAACTGGAAGTTCAACGCGCCATAGCAGAGCGTCTCAATCCGGACAGTTTCGTGCTGTCGTTCTGGCGGTATTAATCGACCTCGGACGAATTGCTCAACAGCCCTTATGAATAGTTTAAAAATACCTACTTCGATACCTACAGTCATGTTTCTAGCCTGATTTCGGGATGCGCATCTCTACACCGTTTGCGTCCAGTACAGCATTCGCTATGCCGAAGTCAATTTGTTATAGCGAATGGCACCTGTAGTGAGAGACGTCAAAAAAAGTCCGGCATCAAACAGGTTAACTGCCCCCTGAGCAGGCTTTCCGGCGTGCGATCGACCACGTGACCTTACTTTGACAGTCCGCCAAGAAGCAGTTTTTGCAGAATTTCGACAAGTTCGGGCAACGAGATATTTCCCTCCTGCCCCGCCTTTTTTGGGTCAAACCATTCAACGGTCCAGTTCAATGCACCCAACATGACCTGCCGCAAAGGGACGATCCTGATATCGGAACGCAAGCAACCGGAGTCTTGCGCATCTTTCAGAATGCGGTCCCAAAGCTGCGCATATTCATGGCGCACTGGCCAATGGCGAGCGCGCACATTACTGGGCAGTTGACCATAGATTCGAATATTTGCCGAAGTGAATTCACTGGCCTGAAACAGACACTCCATATGTGTCTTGATCGCTGCAGACATTCTGCTCAGGTCATCAGGAAACTTTTCCCAATCAGAAACGGTCCTAGTCACACCCTTCAATAGATCGCGCAGCCCCAAATCCAGCACTTCATCTAAAATGTCATCTTTTGACCCGAAATGGTAGTAGATGCTGCCGGCCTCGATCCCAGCCTCGGTCGAAATGGCCCGCATTGTTGCCGCTTTGTAGCCACGGTCGCGGATGATCCGCGCGGCCGCAGATAGCACTTGCATACGTGTACGTGCTGCCTTGTTGGTATCGGCTTCCGGTTCAAAAATCTGCCGGTCGCGATGCCGGGGGACAAGAACCAGAGCGTGCTCTTTTGTGGCCATCCCATCCAGCAATAGCCTTGTAACCCGCTCGGACAGTGTTGCGACGGGAAAACGCTCCGTGTCATACCATTCGACCGTCCAGTTGAGCGCGCCGAGCACGAACTGGCGTACAGGCCTGATCGCGATATCGGTGCGAATACAGCCATTCTGCTGGGCTTCTACCAAGAAACCGTTCCACAGGTCGGAATATGCGCGTCGCAGCGGCCGGTGTTTTTGGCGTAACTCTTCGGGTAGCGTCGGAAAGTTGCGAATATTGGCGGATGTAAAATCGCTTTCAGACAAAAGAAAGGTCAGGTGTGTATCGACCATCTCTGACAGGACCTGTCGGAAATCCTTGTCCTGCGCCCTAGCCTCGGCCAGAACCCGCGACGCCTCGACATAAAGGCGGCGCAACCCAAGCTCCATAACTTCACCCAGAATGTCTTCTTTGGACGAAAAGTGGTAGTAGATGCTGCCAGCTTCCATATTTGCAACTTTGGCGATTTTGCGCATGGTCGCGGCATTGTACCCTTCATTGCGGAAAAACTGTGCCGCCGCCGCGAGGATCGTCTCTCGCGTCTGCTCGGACTTACTTGGCTGTCCGTCATGCAGCACAGCGTTTTGGGGTTTGGGCGTCATATTCATGGGTAAATACCTCTGGACACACCGATATCAAGCAGATAAATTCAAACAGATGTTAGATTTTAGCCCGTGCGCGACTAAACAGCAAGGGCCCAAGAGGAGTTACAGGATGCGTGGACTGCAAGGTAAAAGAGTGATCGTCACAGGTGGTGGCAGTGGGATTGGACGCGAAGTGTGCAAACGTTTCGCCGAAGAAGGGTCCGAAGTTGCGGTGTTTGACCTCAATGCGGACGGCGCGGCCGAAACCGTATCGCTTATTGAGGCAAATGGTGGGAAGGCCAGCGCCTACACGGTTGATATCGCGGATCGCGCCGCAGTCGATAGCGCTGTAACTGCATTCGAAGCGGGCGGGCCTATCGATGTTCTGGTCAACAATGCGGGCTGGGATGTCGCAAAGCCGTTCCTCGATACCGATGTCGCGCTCTGGGACAAGATCATTGCAATAAACCTTTATGGGCCGCTGCATATGCATCACGCGGTACTGCCCGGAATGGTTAAGAATGGGGGCGGTCGCGTGGTCAACATTGCTTCGGATGCCGGGCGTGTCGGATCGTCCGGGGAAGCGGTTTATTCGGCTTGCAAGGGCGGAATCATCTCTTTTTCGAAAACAGTCGCACGCGAACTGGCCCGCAAAGGTGTGCAGGTGAACACCGTATCTCCAGGGCCGACTGACACAGCGTTGTTTGCAAGCTTTGCCGAAGGCGAAGCCGGCGTAAAGATTGCCGAAGGCTTGAAACGCGCCATTCCGATGAAGCGACTTGGCCAGCCCGAAGATTACCCTGGGATTGTCTGCTTCCTAGCGTCGGAGGACGCTGGGTTCATCACAGGTCAGGTCATTTCCGTGTCGGGCGGCTTGTCCATGCACGGCTAGGCATTTTAGTCGGGCGCGTGCGCCCCCTGGAAGGTAAATAAAAGAACTACCTCCTCAACTGGCCGCGCTACGGCGCGGCCTTTTTCACAAGGTCCGACATGTTTGATCCCGCCGATGATATCCGTAAAAACAGCAATCTTGCCGGTTTTCTGACCCATAGTGGCACGGATACATACGAAGACCTGCTTGAACGGTCCAACGCCGACCCCGATTGGTTTTGGTCTAAGATTATTGATCTTGCCGGTATCCGGTTCTCGCATCCCTTTCATACACTGCGTGACTTCACCGGCGGCCCCGAGAATATCCGCTGGGCCACCGGTGCCACGCTCAACCTGACGCAAACATGTCTCGACGCGCGAATTGACCTTGGACTTGGCGGCAAGACCGCTATTGACTGGGTGGCAGAAGACGGGACCACCCGCAGCTGGACCTACAACGATCTGGCCGAGCAGAGCGCCCGTGTCGCCGGCGCTCTGGCCGCCCGGGGCATCGGCGCGGGCGATGCGGTTGGCATCTATATGCCGATGATCCCTGAAATTGCGGCCGCGTTTCTGGGCATTGCCCGGTTGGGAGCCATCGCTGTGCCGTTGTTTTCCGGTTTCTCCGCTCCCGCAATCACCGCACGGCTGAACGACAGCAACGCCCGGGCTGTGCTGACAGTTGATGCGTCACCGCGCCGGGGCAAACCGGTGGCGATGGAGCGGACACTGGTCAGTGCGATAGACGATCTTCCGTTGGTGCAAACGGTCATCAGCCTGCGCCGATTCGGGGGAACATCCGCCGATCCGGCCCGCGATCTGGACTGGCATGACACTATCGCAGCGGCCGATCCGACCTTCCCCGCCGCTCCCGTAGACGCCGCAGGTCCCTTGATGATCGCCTATACTTCGGGCACAACCGGCCGGCCCAAAGGTGTGGTACACACGCATCTGGGAGTTCAGGCCAAAGCAACGACTGACTTCCTTCTGTGTCTCGACCTTCAGCGCGATGACCGGCATCTGTGGATGACGGATATGGGCTGGGTCATGGGGCCGCTGACCCTGATTTCGGTTCTTCTGGCCGGTGCCACGCTGGTGCTTGCCGAAGGTGCCCCGTCAACGCCAGACGACCCGTTTCGCTTGCTGCGCGTTGCCGCCGAAACGAAGGTGACCCACATGGGCGTGGCGCCCACGCTGGTGCGTCAGTTTATGGTACAGGACCCTGCCCCGTTGGCCGGATACGATCTGTCGCCACTGCGCATCGTCGGATCAACCGGAGAGCCCTGGACCGACGATGCCTGGCTATGGCAACTGGCGCATATATGCCGCCATCGCGCAGCCCCGCTGAATATTTCCGGCGGCACCGAACTGTTTGGCGCGATCCTGACCTCAACGGTGTTGCACCGGCTATCGCCGGGCGGGTTCTCGACGCAAGCGTTGGGGGTTGGCGCCAAGGTTCTGCGCCCGGATGGGTCAGAGGCTGATTTGGGCGAGGTCGGTGAGTTGGTGGTGGCCCAACCACCCATGGGGCTGACGCCGACAATCTGGCAGGACAAGGCGCGGTATCTGGAAACCTACTGGTCCACCTTCCCCGGCGTCTGGTGCCACGGCGACTGGGTGCGTCATGATGCTGATGGCACATGGTATATTCTGGGCCGATCCGACGACACTCTGAACATCGCCGGCAAACGCATCGGTCCGCCCGAGATCGAGGCGGCCATGACCCTGACCGGCAAAGTCATCGACGCCGCCGCCATCGCTGCGCCAGATGCGTTGAAAGGTGTCGCCGTTGTCGTTGTCTGCGTCGCAGCCCCCGGCGTGACCCCCGACGCGGCATTGGTCGACTTTCTAAAAGACGCAGTGGGCACAGCGGTCTCAAAACCGTTCCGCCCGCGCGAAATTCATTTCGTCGAAGCCCTGCCAAAGACCCGGACGATGAAAACCATGCGCCGCATCGTGCGGGCAGCATTTCTGGGCGAGGATCCGGGCGATCTGTCGTCCGTGCAGAACCCGGAAACCATCGCCCCAATCGAAGCATTGCAAGGAAAACAGACATGATCGTTATTTTCGGTGCCACTGGCACGATTGGCACACACCTTATTTCTTCGCTTTCGGACAAAGGCATCGCCCTGCGCGCCGTGACCAGCGATGCCTCGCGGATTGCGGCGCTCAAGGCGCAGGGTTGCGAGGCCATGGTGGCTGATTTCGACGACCCTGCCGCGCTGGCGCGGGCCTGCAAGGGGGCGCAAAAGGCGTTCCTTGTCACGCCCGCACATCAGGAAATGGGGCGCTGGAAGGCCAATGTGGTCCACGCCACAGCAGACGCAGGTGTGCAGCATATGGTCATGTCGACCGGGCTCGGGGCCTCGCCCAAGGCCCGGCTGACCTTTGGCATCTGGCATTCGGCCAGCCAGGAGTTGCTGAAGGAAAGCGGCATGGGCTGGACGTTGATCCAACCGACCTATTTCGTGCAGAATCTGCTGTGGCAGTCCGATAGCATCGCCAATGGAAACACTTACCTCGACGATGTGGGCGGACCCGTTTCCTGGGTCGATGCCCGCGACATCGCCGATGTGTCAACCGAAGCTTTGACCGGCGAGGGGCATCTTGGCAAAGCCTATGGGCTGACCGGCGACGAGGCACTGAGCGGCGACGATATTGCGGCGCTGCTGACGCAAACGCTTGGCCGCGACATCACTCGCCGCGCCGTTGGCCCCGACGAGGCGCGCGCCAATATGATAACATCCGGCATGGTCGCAGAGGTCGCCGATGCGATGATAGAACTGGCCGGACTTGCCCCGAAAGGATATCTGTCTGGCACCGAAACCACGGTGCAGGACGTTCTGGGCCGCCCTGCCCGCCGGTTCGCGGGTTTCATCACCGAGAACGCAGCCGCGTTTGGCCGGTGAATTCATCAATCAGGCGGATCAGAAGGTCTGCACCAGCCTGACCCCTTCGTCGATGGCGCGCAGCGCATCCAGCTCGGAGGCCTCTTTCGCGCCGCCAATCATGGTGGCAACAACGCCCTGATCCGTCAGCGCCTGATATAGCGCGCGCACCGGCTCCTGCCCGGTGCACAGAACAATCGTGTCGGCCTCGACGCTCATTGGCGCGCCATCCAGCGTGATGTGTAGTCCGGTATCGTCAATCCGGTCATAGCTGACACCGGTCAGCATCTTGACCCCGCGTTTGCGTAAGGCGTTGCGCAATATCCACCCCGTGGACACGCCCAAAGCCTTGCCCGGTTTACTGGGTTTGCGTTGCAGCACGGTCACTGCACGTGTGCCAGGAACCGGAGCCAGCGGATCGCCACTCAGCGCCCCGGGCCGGGTGAACTTTCCATCCACGCCCCAAACACTAAAGAACACGGCGCTTTGTTCTGTTTCGGCCGGTGCCGTGACCAAGAACTCTGCCACGTCAAAGCCGATACCGCCTGCACCCATCACCGCAACCCGCGCACCCGCGCGGCGTTCGCCTGACAGGATCTGCGCATAAGTCGCCACCTTGGGATGGTCGATACCCGGCACATCCGGAAATCGCGGCGTCACACCAGTGGCGATCACCACATGGTCAAAGCCGCCCAGATCCGTGGCTGAAGCAGCTGTGCCCAGTTTCACGACCACACCGTGTTTGTGCAATTGCGCCAGGAAATAGCGCAGCGTTTCGTCAAATTCGTCTTTGCCGGGGGCGGCGCGTGCCAGATTCAGTTGCCCACCCAATGTGTCGGCGGCCTCAAATAGGGTTACGTCGTGACCCAACCGTCCGGCCTCGGCCGCGCTGGCCAAGCCAGCCGCTCCGCCCCCGACCACGGCGATCTTTTTGGGCACGGTCGCCACATTGTCGTGGAATTCAGTTTCGCGCCCGGCGCGCGGGTTCACCAGACATCCTGCCACACGTTCCGAAAATATATAGTCAAGACAGGCCTGATTACAGGCGATGCAGGTGTTGATCTCATCCGTGCGCCCTTGTCGAGTCTTGCGGACGAAATGCGGGTCGGCGAGCATAGGGCGCGCCATCGAAATCAGATCCGCATCGCCGCTGGCGATAATGTCCTCGGCCAGTTCAGGCGTGTTGATCCGGTTCGAAGCCACGACGGGGATCGACACCGCGCGCTTCACATTCGCAGCTGCCTGACGCCACGCTCCGCGGGGCACAGGATATGCGATGGTCGGCACGCGCGCCTCATGCCAGCCGATACCGGTGTTCAGCATATCGGCGCCTGCAGCCTCGACTTTCTGGGCCAGCAACGCGATTTCTTCGGCAGGGGCACCGTTTTCAATCAGATCCGCAGCAGAAATCCGGTAGATAATCATGAAATCCGGGCCGCAGTGATCGCGCACGGCGCGCACGACCTCTACCGGCAAGCGATGGCGGTTTTCGACACTGCCACCCCAGTCATCGGTGCGCTTGTTGGTATGGGGCACCGTAAATTCGTTCAGCAGATAGCCTTCGGATCCCATCACCTCGACCCCGTCGAAACCGGCGGCCTGCGCATTGGCAGCGGCGGTGACAAAATTATTGATCGTGCGAACGATGTCTTCATGGGTAAGTTCACGGGGAACAAATTTATTGATCGGGGAGCGGATCGGCGACGGTGCGACGCAGTTTTCGACCTTGGCGTACCGCCCCGCATGCAGAAGTTGGGCGCAGATCAGTGCGCCCTCTGTGTGGACCGCATCACAGATGGGCCGCAGCGTGGCAGTTTCGACGGCATCGTCCATACGGGGACCGCCTGGCTCCAGCAACCCCTCGCTATTTGGGGAGAACCCTCCAGTGATAACCAGCGCAACCTCGCCACGCGCGCGTTCGGCGTAAAACGCGGCCTGCCTGGTAATTGGATCGGGCCCGGATTCAAGCCGCGTGTGCATCGAGCCCATGATAACGCGGTTGCGCAATTCAAATGCCCCAACGCGAAGCGGCGACAGCAAATTATCGAATGCGCTCGTTCTCTTTTGGTTCTGATTCATGGAGATCTCCCTTTACGGCTTGCCTCACTTTCTAACATTTGTTAGGTTTTATGAAAAGATAGAATCCGACACTCTGGGAGGAAATTTAGGAATGCAGTTTCAGCCAACAGAAGATCAAAAAACCTTTCGCGATCTCGCCGCACGGTTTGCGCGTGATAAATTGGCCCCTGGCTATCAGAAACGGGCCTCGGGCCATACGTTTGATCGGGAACTGATCCGTGAAATGGGCGCGCTTGGCCTGATTGCCCCTGACCTGCCCGAGGAATATGGCGGGTTGGGCCTGGAGTCCGTCACCGCCGGACTGATTGTCGAAGAGATCGCCTATGCTGATTTCAACGCCAGCTACATTCAGCTTCTTGGGTCTCTTATGGGCGGCATGGTCGCTAAGCATGCCTCGTCTGAAATCGCGGCGGAATGGGTGCCAAAAGTCATCTCGGGTGATGTGGTCATCGGGTTGGGTCTGACAGAACCGCGTGGAGGTTCGGATGCCGCCAACCTGCAGCTCAAGGCCGAAAAATTTGGCAACGGCTGGCGTCTGAGCGGTGAAAAAACCTCGATGAGCTTTGCCGATCAGGCCGATGCAGCCGTAGTTTTTGCCCGCACTAGCAACCCCGAGGGCGGATCTAGAGGCGTCAGTGCCTTCTTCGTAGACCTGACCGAAAAGGGCATCAGCCGTACCCATTTCGACGATATCGGAACCAAACCTGTCGGGCGGGGATCGGTGTTTTTCGATGATGTATATGTGCCCGCCGAAAACATGATGGCCGAACAAGACCGCGCCTTTGGCTCGATCATGGCCGGATTTGATTTCAGCCGTGCACTGATTGGACTGGAATGTCTGGGTGCGGCGCAGGCATCCGTTGATGAAACTTGGGCCTACGTGCAAGACCGCGAGGCTTTTGGCGCGCCGCTGGTACAGTATCAGGGCGTCAGCTTTCCGCTGACCGAAGCCGAAACCCAGCTGACGATGATGCGCCAGCTTTGCTATTATACGCTGAATCTGCGGGACCAGAACCTGCCACACACATCCGAAGCCGCGATGTGCAAATGGTATCTTCCCAAGACTTGCTGCGAGATCATCCATCAATGCCTGATCCTGCACGGGCATTATGGCTACACCACCGACCTGCCGCATCACCAGCGCTACAACGATGTGCTTGGCCTGCAGATCGGCGACGGCACCGCGCAGATCCAGAAACTGGTGATCGCGCGTGAAAAAGTCGGCCGGGTTGCGCTGCAATACGACAACAAATCCAAAGGGGCGGCGAAATGAGCACTCCGGTAACTGCTAGAATCGAAGGAAATGTCGGCATCATCGAGTTGAGCCGTCCGGAAAAGTTCAACTGCCTGTCGTTGGAGGTGCACGAGGGCATCGCTGCCGCCCGCGCCGAATTCGAGGCCAACCGCGAGGTACGCGCCATTTTGATTCGCGCACAGGGCAAGCATTTCTGCACCGGTGCCGATCTGACCGAGGTCAAGGAAAAGTTATACGATCCAGTCGCGCTGGACCATTTCATCGGCTTTGGTATGGACAACCTGCGCAAGCTGGAGCAATGCCCCCTACCCGTCATCGTCGCGGTTCAAGGTTTGTGCCTTGCAGGTGGGATCGAATTGATGCTGGCGGCGGATGTCTGTTTTGCCGCTGAAACCGCCCAGTTCGGCGACCAGCACGCCCAGTTCGGGCTGATCCCCGGTTGGGGCGGCAGCCAGAGGCTGACCCGGTTGATGGGGCAACGCCGCGCATTGGACCTGATGTTTTCGGCTCGCTGGCTGGGGGCGGGTGACGCGAAAGACGCGGGTCTGATCAACTACATCGTGCCGGACAGTGATCTGCACATAGCGGCGCAGGAATATTGCCAGACCATCGCAACCCGATCACGGCCCGGCATAGCCGAAATGAAACGGCTGGCGCGCGAAGGCGCAGACATGACGGTTGATCAGCAGATGCGACTGGAACGTGACGCTGCAGTGCGCGCCCTGCCTAGTGCGGATGTGGCCGAAGGTTTGGACGCCTTCGAAAGCCGCCGCACGCCTGATTTCAAACAATAGACCGGAGATCTGAACAATGGATTTCAACCTGAACGACGAACAGCGCCAGATTTATGAATATGGTGGCCAGTTGGCGCAAAGTTACGACAATACCTATTGGCTGGAACACGCGCGCCGCCATGAGTTTCCCAAAGAGATGTTTCAACAGATCGCCGATGACGGCTTTCTGGGCATCATGGTGCCCGAGGAATATGGTGGTGCCGGGCTGGGCATGACCGAAATGGCATTGTTCATGGAGGGCACAGCTAACCATGGCATCCCGCTGCTGATGATGGTGGTTGGGCCGACGATGTCGATGGCGCATCTGGCAACACACGGAACCGAATTCCACAAAAAAGAGCTGCTTCCAGCCGCTTGCAAGGGTGACATCCAGTTTTGTTTTGCAATCACCGAACCCGGTGCCGGATCGAACTCAATGAAAACCAAGACGATGGCTAAGCGCAACGGCAACCGGTTTTCTCTGTCTGGCGAAAAGACCTTCATCACTGGCGCGGATGTGTCGGACTACTGCCTTGTTGTGGCGCGCACCACACCGCTCGATCAGGTGGCCCGCAAGACCGATGGCTTTACGCTATTTGCAGTCGATCTGAAGAAAAAGGGCGTCGACATGCAACGGGTACGCATTTCAATCCCGTTGCCCGAGGAACAGTGGACCCTGTTCTTTGACGATGTGGACCTTGGCCCCGAGGATGTGGTGGGTCACGTCGACGAGGGGTTCAATATCCTGTTTGATTCGCTCAACCCCGAACGGATCGTACTGGGTGCCTTGTGCTGTGGTATCGGTCGCTTTGCGCTCAACAAGGCAGTGACTTATGCCAGTGAACGCAACGTGTTCGACCAGCCGATCGGCGCGCACCAAGGTGTGCAGCATCCGCTGGCCAAGGCCTATACCAATGTCGAAATGGCCAGCTTGATGACCCGGCGTGCGGCTTGGGAATTTGACCACAAACTGCCCGCGGGGGAATCATCGAACATGGCGAAATACGCCGCCGCCGAGGCCGGGATCGAGGCGGTGGATGCCGCGTTGCAGGCGCATGGCGGGTCGGGTTTCACCGAAGACACCGGCATCTACGAGATGTATCCGATGATGCGCCTGTTGCGCACCGCCCCGGTGAACAGGGAATTGTGCCTTAGCTATATTGGCAACAAAGTCATGGGTTTGCCCCGGTCCTATTAAGCCGGGCAAATGTGAATGGAGGGCGATGATATGAAATTCGCAATGCAGTACCGCCGCGCGGATGCGTTGGAAAAGGCAAATGCCGAATGCTGGCATGACATCGAAATGGCTCCGCCGAACGCGGTGCGCCGCGTCCAGGAGGAAAACCTGATCGCGCAGATGGCTTATCTGAAAGAGAACTCCGATTTTTACCGCGATATTCTAGCTCAGGCGGGCGTCGCATTTGACGATATTCGCACCATCGAAGACCTGCAAAAGCTGCCCTATACGTTCAAGACCGACATCCGCGAAAGCCTTGCGTCGCGAAAGCCTTTTGGCCGACATCTGGCGGCAGACCCAAAAGACGTCATCCAGATGCAGGCGTCGTCCGGCACTACCGGCAGCCCGTCGTATGTGGCATTGACTGAAACAGATGTCGAAGTCTGGAACGAAATGTCGGCGCGGTGTTTCTTTGCCAACGGCATCCGCCCCGGTGACCTGGTGTTGCACGGGTTTTCGCTGGCCAAAGGCTTTGTCGGCGGTATTCCGGTGATGCAGGCGCTGCAATACATGGGTGCTGTTGATGTGCCGATCGGCGCTGATGGCGGGGCGGACCGGCTGTTGCGGGCCTGCGCCGACACCCGCCCGCGCTGTATCGTCGGGGCGCCGAACTTTGTGTTGCATCTTGGCGAAAAGGCCGAGGAAATTCTTGGGGTCAAAGCCTCGGAGCTGGGCGTCGAACGCATTATTGTCGGCGGCGAGCCGGGCGGCGGCATTCCTGCCATTCGCAACCGTATTGAGGAACTCTGGGGTGCCAAATGTTGCGAAATGCTGGGCGGCACCGATCTGGGCGTGGCCTATTGGGCAGAATGCGACGATCAATCCGGCATGCATATGGTCAGCATGGATCACATCATTACCGAACTTCTGGACTCGGATACCGGCGAAATCATCCCCTTTGACGAGGGCGCAAAAGGCGAGATGATCTATACTGCCATCACCCGTCAAGCCAGCCCTGTATTGCGCTTTCGGTCGGGGGACTTCATCGAAGTTCTGGGCACTTCCTGTTCGTGCGGTCGAACTGGGCCAAAAATCCGCTGTGTTGGGCGCACTGACGACATGTTGATCGTGCGCGGCGCGAATGTGTTTCCGTCCGCAATTCACAGCATCATCAATGACATGATGCCCGACACCAACGGGATTATGCGCGTGGTGGCCGATTTTGACGGCCACACCACTCAGGGTGCCCTGAAAGTGATCGTGGAGCGCGGTCCGGACAGATCGCCCCAGGACGATCCCGACCTGAAATCAACCATCGAAACCCGGCTACGAGAAGCGTTGGTTTTCAAAGCGGATGTCACAATCGTCGCAGCCAACACGTTTGAAAAGCCGGGTGCCGCCAAAGTTGCACTTACTCTCAGTGAATTTCCGGAGTTGCCATGACCCAGCTGAAAACGACGATCAACACAGGGTCGGAAGAGTTTCGCGCCAACGAGGCGCATTATCGCGGGAAACTGGACGAGTTGCATGAGTTGCGCCGCGCGCAACGCATCGGTGGACCAAAGAAGGCGCGCGAGCGTCATGTGGCCAAAGGCAAAATGCTGCCCCGTGAACGGGTAGAGCGGCTAATTGATCCGGGCAGCCCGTTTCTTGAACTGGGCGATTTGGCAGGGCTTGGGAAATATGAAGACGTGCCACCGGGGGCCAGCATCATCACCGGAATCGGGGTGATCGAGGGTCGCCAGTGCATGATTATCGCCAATGATGCGACTGTGAAAGGTGGGACCTACTTTGGCATGACCTGCAAGAAACATGTGCGGGCACAGCGTATTGCGTGGCAAAACCGACTGCCCGTGATTACACTGGTCGACAGCGGAGGGGCGTTCTTGCCCGAAATCGCAAATATCTTTCCCGACGAGGGCCAGTTCGGTTCGATCTTTCACCAGCAGGTTGGCATGTCGGGGGACGGCGTGCCACAGATTGCTGTGGTCATGGGGCCATGTACGGCGGGCGGAGCCTATATTCCGGCGCTTTGCGACGAGATTGTGATCGTGCGCGGCCAAGGCTTCATGTATCTTGGCGGACCCGAGCTAACTTTTGCTGCGACCGGCGAAAAGGTAGACGCCGAAACGCTGGGCGGGGGCAAAATGCACAGCTCGGTGTCGGGAGTTACCGACCATCTGGCCGAAGATGACGCCCACGCACTGGCCATCACTCGCCAGATAGTATCGCATTTAGGGGAAATATCGAGCCCCCGAAAAACCCCTGCCGCGGCCATCCCTCCCGCTTATCCGGTTGAGGATATTCACGGCATCGTCAGCCGCGATGCCAAAGTGCCCACCGACAACCGCGAGATTGTTGCCCGCCTTGTGGATGGTAGCGATTTTCACGAATTCAAACCGCTGTATGGCGACACCATGATGACCGGCTGGGCGCGCATTCATGGCCACGAGGTTGGCATCCTTGCCAACACTGGTGTGCTGTTCGTCGAGGCGGCACTGAAGGCCACGCATTTCATCAACCTTTGTGTTCAACGCGACATTCCGCTGGTGTTTCTGGTGGATGTGAATGGGTTCATGGTCGGCCGCGAGGCCGAACAGGCCGGCATCGCCAAGGCCGGGGCCAAGATGATCACCGCCATGTCGTCGGCCCGGGTGCCAAAATATACGGTGATTACCGGTGGGTCTTATGGTGCCGGCTATCTGGCGATGCTAGGCCGTCCATTTCAACCAGACGCGATGTTCATGTGGCCCTCGGGGCGCTCGGCAATCATGGGGCCGGAACAGGCCGCCAGTGTTTTGGCACAGGTGCGCGCGCAAATTCTGGCACGCGACGACATGACATGGACCCCTGAAGAAGAAGAAGTCTTTAAGGCTCCGGTTCGCAAGGAATACGAAGATTTCCAGGGTGCCTATAATTTTGCGTCAAATCTGTGGGCCGACAACGTGATTGAACCCTCCGAGACCCGTGATGTGCTGGCGTTGCTGCTGGATGTCGCCTCGCGGCGACCGAAAGTTGAAACCAATTTTGGCGTGTTCCGGTTCTGAGGAGAGTATCATGAAAATCAATACATTGCTCATTGCCAACCGTGGCGAGATTGCCTGCCGAATTGCCCGCACCGCGCGCGCGCAGGGTATCACCCCCGTGGGCGTTCACTCAGAGGCAGACGCGAACGCACTGCATGTGCGCGAAATTGGTCGCTCCATCCTGATCGGGGCGGGGCCGGCCAGCGAAAGCTACCTCAGGATCGACGCTGTGCTTGACGCCGCGCGCCAAGTGGGTGCCGATGCGATCCATCCCGGCTATGGCTTTCTGGCCGAGAATCCGGATTTTGCCAATGCTGTCGAAGCCGCCGGGATGATCTTTGTCGGCCCAACGGCCGAAACGCTGGATCGTTTCGGTGACAAGGCCAGCGCCAAAGACGCGGCGATTGCGGCAGGCGTTCCGGTGGTCTCTGGCGCGAGCGGTGCCAAATCCGACCCCGCCGAAATTGCCGCCGCAGTGCGCGAGATGGGCTTCCCGGTGCTTCTCAAGGCTGTTGGTGGCGGTGGCGGGCGCGGTCAGCGTCTGGTCGAAGCTGAGAACACATTGGTGCAAGACATCGAAGGGGCCCTGCGTGAGGCGAAGTCCACATTCGGGTCCGAGGGCATGTTGCTGGAACGATTCCTGCCTGCCGCGCGACACGTCGAGGTGCAAATTGCGGGCGACGGCGCGGGCCATGTGGTGCATCTGTTTGAACGCGACTGCACTCTGCAGCGCCGTCATCAAAAGGTGATCGAGGAAGCTCCGGCATGGGGTCTGCCACGTACCTTGCTTGACCAGATTGCAACGGATGCGGTGAAACTGGGAGAGAGCTTGAACTATCGTGGATTGGGTACGGTTGAGTTTCTGGTCGCGGGCGACAACTATTTTTTCCTCGAGGTTAATCCGCGGATTCAGGTCGAACACCCGGTGACCGAAGCGATCACCGGCCTTGATCTGGTGGCGATGCATCTGCGCATTGCCCAGGGCGCGGGCCTTGGGATCACCCAAGGTGATATCACCTGCACTGGCCACGCCGTCGAGGCGCGGCTGTATGCCGAAGACCCCGCCAATAACTTTGCGCCTTCAACCGGCAAGATCACCACCCTATCGCTGCCCAAGGGCATCCGCATCGACAGCGGTGTCGAAACCGGCGACGAGGTTAGCCCGTTTTACGATCCGATGATTGCCAAGCTTATTGTTCACGCGGTCGACCGCGAAACGGCGCTGGCCCGGCTGGCCGAGGCGTTAGATCACACCATCGTCGCGGGCGTTCAGTCAAACCGTAGTTTCCTGACGGCGCTGGCGCGCGATCCCGAATTTGCCGCGATGAACGTGCATACCCGCTGGATCGACACCCGCCTTGATGCGCTGACCACACCTCCGGCAGACGCAACCGCCAACCTGTGGCGCGCTGTCGCAGCCGTGCTATTTGTCAGCAACGGGCGAACTGACGACACCACCAATCCTTGGAGCAATCGTTCGACCTTTACTGGCTGGCGGCTAAACGCAGGCGATGCTTTGGTCGAGGCGGACCAGCGTGTCACCCTGATGGGATCGGAGAAGGGTGCCAAGCACGAAGAACTGCGCGTAGGCCCGATTGGGTCGGGCGGTTATTTTACCGTTTTTGATGCGAATGAAGTGCCTTTGTCCCTGACCTGTCTTGAACTGGAAACAGGGCGCTGGCGCGTTACCCATAACGGCGAAACCCTGATGCTGGAAGCCCGCGTCACCGGCAATGCTATCGAAATCACCACGGCCGACGCCCGCCGCCTGTTTCACGCCGCCCCGCCCCTGGCTTTTGCGGGCAGTGAAGGGGCAGCCGAGCGGATGGTGGAATCCCCGCTCACCGGTATGATCGTTGATGTTGTTGTTTCTGATGGAGATTTGGTCGCCGAAGGCGATGTAATCGCCGTTATGGAATCCATGAAGATGGAAATATCGATAAAGGCTGCAGCGGCAGGAATCGCCATCAACATTTCTGTAACCAAAGGCATGATGGTCGACCGCGGTCAGACCATCGCCGAAATTGCCCCAAATGAAAGCGAACCGAAATGAGCGATTTTCCCAAATTCGTCGAAATCCGCGAGGAAGGCCCGCGCGAAGGCTTCCAGATCGAGAAAACGATTTATCCTATCGAGCAGCGTATTGAGCTCATTGATCTGCTGTCCGACACAGGTTTGAAACGTATTCAGGTCGGTAGCTTTGTCAGTCCGAAATACGTGCCGCAAATGGCTGACACGGGAGAGCTCTTTCAACGCATCAAACGCGTGCCCGGTGTCAATTACACGGCGCTTTGGCTGAACGACAAAGGGTTTCGCAAGGCGATGACCGCGCATGATGTCGATATCGACCCGCGCTTGCTTTTCTACCCCTCCGATAGGTTTTCGCGGAAAAACAACAACGCCTCATCAATGGAAATGCGCGAGAAACAGCGTGAATGGGTCAAGCTTTACAAAGCCGAGGGGCTGACAGTTGACGCGGCTTATGTGATGACCGCATTTGGCTGCAATTTCGAAGGCGAGATTCCGCAGGAACGGGTGCTAGACGATTTCCGTTTCATCCTTGATCTGTGCGCCGATGAAAACATCCCGGTGCCAATTCTTGTGATCGCTGACACGATGGGTTGGGGCAACCCCGAAGCGGTCAAACGCATGATCGGAGCACTGCGCGACATGGCCCCCGAGGCCCGCCTCGGCATGCATATCCATGACACGCGCGGGCTTGGTATCGCCAATGTATATGCCGCACTCAGCATGGGTGTGGACATGTTCGAAAGCTCGGTTGCGGGACTTGGGGGATGTCCTTTTGCCGGTCATGGCCACGCCCGAGCGGCAGGCAATGTCAGCACCGAAGATATGGTATTCCTGTGTCACGAACTGGGGATCGAAACCGGCATTGACTTGGATAAACTGATCCTTGCCGCGCAGAAAGCCGAAACAATCATCGGGGCTCCTTTGATGGGCCGGGTGATGCATACTGGCGGGCTGGAAAAGTACCGCAAGGCAAAGTGAGGGGAAAAAGATGACAAAGATAATGGATGGCAAGGTTGTTCTGGTGACCGGGGCTGGGGGCGGCATCGGGCGCGATATTGCGCTGGCTGCTGCTGCCGCCGGGGCTGCGGTGGTGGTCAACGATTTGGGTGCATCGCTGAAGGGCACGGGACAGACCGAGCTGGCCGCGCAAAAAGTCGTCGATGAAATAACCGCCGCAGGTGGGTCTGCCGTCGCCAACGCAGACAGTGTGGCCGATCCCGATGCGGCCCGCGAGATGGTTGATCTGGCGGTCAGGGAGTTCGGTCGTATTGACGCAGTGGTCAACAACGCCGGCATCCTGCGCGATGGGTTTTTTCACAAGATGACCTACGAGGATTTCGACGCTGTGGTGAAGGTCCATCTTTACGGTGCATTTAATACCAGCCGGGCTGCCGCGGATCACTTCCGCACTCAAGAAAGCGGTGCGTTGGTGCACATGACGTCAACCTCAGGCCTGATTGGAAACCTTGCCCAAGCAAATTATGCTGCGGCCAAACTGGCCATCACGGCGTTTTCCAAATCCGTCGCGCTGGATATGAAACGATGGAACGTGCGGTCAAACTGCATCGCGCCTTTCGCTTGGAGCCGGATGATTTCGTCAATCAAGGTGGACACTCCCGAGCAGGAAGCGCGGGTTGAGAAACTCAAGCAGATGACCCCTGCCAAGGTCGCGCCGATGGCTGTCTATCTTGCGTCCGACAGGGCCGCAGATGTCACTGGCCAGATTTTTGCGGTGCGTAACAACGAGATATTCCTGGTTAATCAGCCCCGCCCGATCCGGTCTGTGCATTCCGGCGATGGCTGGACACCCGAGGCAATCGCCAATCATGCGATCCCTGCTTTAAAGGCCGATTTCATGCCGCTTGAAGTGTCAGCCGATGTGTTTTCGTGGGATCCGGTCTGAGCTGGAAAACACCTAGCTGGCTTGCAAACGAAAACGGGCCCCCTATACGCTGGGAGCCCGTCTCTGTTCTTTGTCAGGATTAGTTTGCAGTGTATCCGCCATCCACAACAATCTCGGTTCCATGTACAAACGATGAATCATCCGACGCCAAGAACAATACCGCCTGCGAAACCTCTTCGGGGCGACAGGGGCGATCAAACAGGGTGGCCCCCATGATCGCGGTGCGGGTTTCGAGGTCGCCGTGCAGCAGATCCTTGGTCATTGGCGTGTCGATCACACCGGGATGAACGGAATTCACCCGGATACCATATTGGATCAGATCCACCGCGCAGGATTTGGTCATCAGGCGAACCGCACCTTTGCTGGCGATATAGGCACCGGCCATCGGCGCGCCGACAATGCCATAGATCGACGAGATGTTGACGATCGAACCGCCCGCGTCTTTCATCAGCGGGACACAGGCACGAATGCCCAGATAGACACCCTTGACGTTGACGTTGAACACTTGGTCCCATTCATCCGGCTCGGTCTCGTGCGCGGGTTTCAGGATCAGGATACCGGCGTTGTTGACCAGCACATCCAGCTTGCCGGCCTTGGCTTTGATCGTCGCGGCCACGTTTGCCCAATCGGCCTCGCTTGACGCGTTATGTTTGATGAATTCGGCCTTGCCGCCGGCATCCTGAATGCCTTTGACCACGGCTTTGCCGCCTTCTTCGTTCAGGTCGGTGACAAACACCATCGCGCCTTCGGCGGCCAGGGTTTCACTGTGGGTCTTGCCCATGCCCATCGCGCCGCCGGTGACCAGGGCCACTTTACCTTTTACTCTGTCCATTTCTCTCTCCCTAAGTTGTTTGCAATTGGATAATTATGCGACCGAAGCTAGCCCGCCACATAGGGCGGGTTAGCGCCGTTCTTTGGTGTTCGCGCAGGTTACTCCGCTGCAACCGGTGCCGTTTCCTTCACAAACCCGTCGTAATCAGACGCAACGATATCTTTCAGAGCCTGAGTATAGTTTCCCAGTCCGCCAAGATAGAACATGACCGACTTCTTCTTGCCTGGGATGTTGGCCCCAAAGATCCAGGAATCGGCTTTTGGGAACAGGGTCATGTCGGCGATCATACGGCAGGTCGCCAGCCATTCTTCTTGCGTTTCAGATTTGACATCGAGTGATGCAATGCCTTTGTCGTTGGCGTACTTGATCGTGTCCGAAATCCATTCCACCTGCGTTTCGATGCTGGGCGGCAGGTTGGTGAACGGGCCGTTTGGTCCAAGGATCATGAACATGTTGGGGAAATCGGCTTCCATGATGCCAAGATAGCCGCCGGGGCCGCCCTTCCACTTGTCGCGCAGGGTGACGCCGTTGCGCCCGGTGATATCAAGCTTGGTGTAATTGCCGTCAACCGCGTCAAACCCGGTGGCGAAAATCAGCACGTCCAGTTCGTATTCATTGCCATCTTCGGTCTTCACACCAGTGGCGGTAATTTCCGAAATCGGATTGGCTTTGACGTCAACCAACGACACGTTATCGCGGTTGTAAACCTCGAAATAGTTGGTGCCGCATAGGGGGCGTTTGGCATAAAGATCGGTTGGTGTCAGCATCTTGGCGGTTGCCGGATCTTTTACAATTCCGCGGATTTTATTGCGGACAAAGTCTGCCGCCGCGTTGTTGGCATCCATGTCGGTGGCGATGTCAGAGAACGTCGCAAACATGAACCGGAACCCGCCGCCTTCGTCCCAGGCATCTTGAAAGATGCGCTCACGCTCTTCGTCGGAAACGGACATTGCGGGGATGGTGCTTTCCTCAAACCCAAACGCCACGGCCGAGCCTTTGACCTGTTTCCAGATCGCATCGAAGTTGGATTTGATTTTTGCAATCTCTGCGGCCGATTGTGGTGCCTGACCAACGGGAACGCAATATTGCGGCGACCGCTGGAACACCGTCAGATGTTTGGCGATTGGGGCGGTGGCCGTAATCACCTGCTGGCCGGTTGATCCGGTGCCGATAACCCCGACGCGTTTACCATCCAGCACAACGCCATCAGGCCAGTTGCCGGTGTGGATTGTCTGACCCTTGAAAGTGTCGACGCCTTTGATGTCGGGCGTGTTGATCGCCGACAAAAGCCCCAGACCGGTGACCAGATGCCGGGCCGTTACGGTTTCGCCCTTGTCGGTGGTAACGCTCCACAGGCCGGTTGCCTCGTTGAACTTGGCGGTTTCCAGATTGGTGTCAAACTGATAGCTGCGACGCAGGTCAAACCGATCTGCCACATGGTTCAGATATCTCAGGATCTCGGGCTGGGTGATATAGCGATGGGTCCAGTCCCATTCCTGCAACAGGTCTTTGTCAAAGGAATAGCGGTAGATATAGCTTTCGGTATCCGACAGCGCGCCGGGATAGCGGTTCCAGTACCAAGTGCCGCCTACATCCGACGCATTGTCGATGGCGCACACGTTCAGGCCTTGCTCGTTACGCAGTTTATGCACCGCATAAAGCCCGCCAAAACCGGCCCCGATAACAACGGCGTCAAAATCGGCGCCTTTGGTTTTTGTTGTTTCCACTTTCGTAGTCATGTTTTCCCCTCCACAAGGATTTCCCTGACGATCGGCACAGGTCTTGCGCTGACCGAAGCCCGTATTTGGGCCGGCCTGATCTCAGAAAATTGCTTGAAAATGGCGGGCACCCTTAGCAGGGGCCCGCCGACAGCCCTTATAGGGCTTTGTACCAGCTTGCGATCTTGGCGATCTCGGCGTCGGCTTCAGGTGCTCGACCTGCCAGGAACGGGAATACATGCTGCATACCGTCCGCCACCGAAAGCGTCACATTCACGCCCGCCGCTTTTGCCTGATCGGACACGCGGAGCGCATCGTCCAGCAGGGTTTCCACGCTGCCCGCATTGACGTAAAGCGGTGGGAAACCGGCCAAGTCTGACTTGAGCGGGTTGGCAATCGGATCTGTCGGCGAACCGTTTTCGCCCAGGAACATGCCGCGCATGCCCTCAAGAACCGGTGTCGATACCAACCCATCGGTGGCTTCGTTGCTTTTCAGCGTACCGCCGGTCAATTCCATATCCAGCCAAGGCGAGAATGCGATGACACAGCCGGGCAATTCCAGCCCAAGCTCGCGAAATTTCAGAACCGAACTGATCGCCAGATTGCCACCGGCGGAATCGCCGATTGTGCCGATGTTCTTAGCCGCGATACCATCAGCCAGCAGCGCCTTATAGACCGAAACCGCGTCTTCGACCTGTGCCGGAAACGGGTGTTCCGGGGCAAGGCGATAGTCAAGCACCAGAATGGACACGCCAAGCGCCTTGGCCACATGGCCTGCCAGCTTGCGGTGGCTGGACGATGACCCAACAGCAAATCCGCCACCATGGGTGTAGACCATAACCTTGGATTTATCGCAGCCGATCGGATAGGCCCAAATCCCTTTGACACCCCCGACGGTATCAGTCTTGTAGGTCACATCTTCGGGTTCAAACGTCGGTTTTTCCCATTCGTCAAACAGAGCCCGCAAATCGGGGATCGTCATATTTGGGTTTGCGACCATGCGGTCGCCCCAATCCAGATAGAGCGCTTTTAGAAAATCTGATTCAGTTGAAGCCATTGTTCAACATCCCTCCCAAGAATAAGTATATCGTGCCATCTGCGGCGATCCGGTTTTTTGACCGGTCACACATTTGTGCACAGTTCCTCCGTTGGGCCAGGCATTCAACCTACACTCTCGCAGCCGATGGTTTGACTGTTGAGGTTGATATCCCTCACCGCTGCACAGACGGTAGATGAACATGGAAAATGAGTATTGAATATTCAAACAGAATTACTTGAATATTCTTGCTGTTTTTCAAGGTGAACCCGCTTTTAGTTATGCCCTGCGTTGTACCTATGGCCTGCCGCAAGACGATGCACGAATCACTCACGAAAAAGCCCGGCACGTGGGCCGGGCTTTGATCTGATTTTTGGTGGTTGGAAAACGGTTAGGGGGTCAAAACCGCCCGCCCGATCACCTTGCCTTCTTCTAGCTGGTTCAGCACGTTTTCGGCTTCTTCCAACGCGTGCGTCGCAGTGGGCAACATCGGAACCTTGCCCTGTACCGCCAGGTCCATCAACTCAGCAAATTCCGGAAGCGAGCCGACATAGCTGCCCATGATCGTCACGGCCTTGACCGGAATCAACGGCAATGGCCAAGGTGCTGCGCCACCAAACAGGCCGACGATCACGATCTTGCCACCCTTGGCGATTGCATTGAACGCAAGCGAGGCCGTTGCCTCGGCGCCAACCAGATCAATAACGGCAAGCGACGGCCCTCCGGTTGCGGCCTGTACCTGAGCAACCGCGTCTTCGGCCGCGCCGTCAATCGCGCAACTTGCTCCAGCAGCGAGGGCGGCTTCGCGTTTTTCCGGGTCGATATCGACCACAACAGGATCGAGACCGCCCATGGATTTGACCAGTCCGATGGCCATCAATCCCAGACCGCCAGCACCAATAATCACAACCGGTGCGGCCTTGATCGTATCTTCGACCTTTTTGAGGGCCGAAAACGTCGTCAGGCCGGAACACGCAAGCGGAGCCGCCTGCGCCGGGGTCAACGATCCGATGCCAAACAGGTATTTCGGATGCGGGATTTTCAGCATATCAGCGTACCCGCCATCGGCGAACATCCCCAAAAATTTCGGGGCGGCGCAGTAATTTTCGCGCCCCATTTTGCATTGGTGGCAGCTTCCGCAGCCATGCCAAGGATACACCACATAATCCAGCGAGGTATCAATATCACCAGCATCGGGACCTGCGGCGATAACACGGCCGGCGGGTTCATGGCCCATCACCAATGGCAGTTTCATGCCACGCTCGCCGAAATTCATACGCTGGCCATGGCCCAGATTATAGCTGCCCTCGCGAATATGCAGATCAGAGTGACAGACCCCATTTGCCGTAACCTTCAGCAGAACTTCCGTGCCGGATACCGTCATGTCCGGGCGTTCCTCGGCGGTCAGCGGGTTTCCGAATTTTGTAAGACTTTGACAACGCATAGCTTTGTCCTTTCTCAAGCAACAGCTTGACTGATAAATTTAGTGATCCTGTAAGCATCCAGCCCTTCATAGCCGCCTTCGCTGCCAAATCCGGAATAGCGACGCCCACCCAAGGGTGAATCAAGGAACACAACGCTGTATCCGTTGATCCCGACCATACCGGCATCCAGTGCATCCGAAATTCGGTCTGCGGTCTCTTGCGATCCGGTAAAGGCGTATGCCCCCAGTGCGAAATCCGTGTTGTTGGCGACAGAAACGGCGTCTTCAAAGGTTGAAAACCGGTTGACCACTGCGATGGGGCCGAACGGCTCTTCTTGCATAACACGCGCTTCGGGCGGCACATCGGCCAGCACGGTCGGCGCATAGAAATTGCCCGGACGGTTCAGCCGCCGCCCCCCGGTCAGCAGCCGCGCGCCCTTGGCCACAGCGTCCTGTACCAGCGCATCAACCGCCTCCAGCCGGGCCGGGCTAAGCACCGGACCCATCTGGCTGTCGGGCTGCAGACCATCGCCCAGCTTTAAGGCGCCAAAGGCTTTGGCAAACCCGTCAGCAAAGGCATCATAAACATCGTCCTGAACCAAATAGCGTGTGGGCGCGACACAGACCTGACCAGCATTGCGGGCCTTGGCCACAACGGAAAGCCCGATGGCGCGGTCGATATCAGCATCGTCAAAAACCACCACCGGCGCGTGACCGCCGAGCTCCATGACGCTGGGTTTGGCCTCGGCACCGGCCATCGCGGCCAGTTTCTGACCAACGGTGGTTGACCCGGTAAAGGCGACCTTACGAATCACCGGCGAGGCAATCAATTGCGTGCTGATCTGCGCCGGATCGCCGATCAACAGATTAACAACACCGCGCGGTAGCCCGGCGAAGTCCAGCGCCTTGACGATGGCGATGAACGACATCGGCGTTTCTTCCGCCGGTTTGACAATGACGGAACATCCAACAGCCAGCGCCGACGCCATCTTGCGCGCCGCCAGAGAGGCGGGGAAGTTCCATGGCGCGAATGCGGCCACTGGCCCAATCGGTTCCTTGCGCACCTTCAACGATTCAAACCCCGGGCGCGCGTCAAGCGGACGATCCTGCTGTTCGGTGGCGGCCTTGGCACACCATTCCAGCAATGCCGCGCAGTTTTCGACCTCAGCCCGCGAATCCGCCAGCGGCTTGCCCAGTTCCAGCGTCATGTGACGCGCGGATTCTTCGGACTTTTCCCGAATGGCGGCAGCGGCATTGTTCATGATCCGCGCACGCGCATCAGGGGCCATGTTGGACCACACCTCAAATCCGCTCAGCGCCGAGGAAAGAGCCAGCTCAATATGTTCCGGCTCGGCGATGGGGAATGATGCCAGCACCTCTCCGGTGGCGGGGTTAATGACCTCGCCAGAGCGGGGCGTGTCGGTGATCCATTTGCCGTCCACAAACAATGCGGGCCGACCGTATTCCGGGTTTTGGGTCGTCATTTTAAATCCTCCTCCCTGCCCCCTTGGGCAGTATTTTCATATCTGATAGTTTGCCTTCATGGTCGTTTGACCGGCGTTATCACGCAACCAGACGGTGCCGCCGTCCTGTGCGGTATCAAGGTGCAAACCAACGGGTTGGCCGCAAAACAACGGGGCCACACCACGATAGGAAAACCGCGCCGGGGCGCGGCCAGATTGGTTTGCGACCAAGTTTAACAACAAAGTCGCTTGCAGCGGACCATGCACCACGAGGTCTGGGTAATTTTCGGCGTTCCTGGCATACTCCAGATCATAGTGAATCCGATGCGCATTGAAGGTCAGCGCGGAGTAGCGAAACAACAAAACAGGATCAGGGGTCAGTGTGACCTGCGCGCCCGTCGTGCCCGCTTCTTGCGGTTTTTGCGTTTCGACCTGTGGGGCGGGTGCCGGGCCGGGCCTGTCACGATACACGATGTTTTGAATCTCGGAAATCTGCGGCGTATTGCCATCGGTGAAATAGTCATGCGCCACGGACACAAGCACCATGGGTCCGCTGCGGCCCTGTTTCAGCGTCACATCCCGGATTTTCGAACGCCGCGTGACATGGGCACCGACACCAATCGGCCCGATACGGGTAAATTCGCCCCCCGCCCACATCCGCAAAGGCAGCGGCACAGGCGGCAAAAACCCGCCCCGCGTCGGGTGCCCGTCAGGCCCAAGCGCCGGTTGCGCCGCCACCGGTTGCGTCAGACACCAATGCAGCCCCAGCGGCACGTTGCCCGGCCCCGGATCGGCCAACCACTGGCCCAATGTCGCCCGAAACCGCGACACCAGCGCATCGCTGACCGTTTCCGAAGCCGTCTTAGATCGCCCGATCCAACCCTGTAAATGCGCTAAATCCAGATTGTTTTCCATCATCTGCCCTTAAAATGACCGCGGCATTCCAAGGATATGCTCGCCGACATAAGACAGGATCAGATTGGTCGAGATCGGCGCGACCTGATAGAGCCGAGTTTCGCGGAATTTGCGTTCGATATCATATTCGCGGGCAAAGCCAAAACCACCGTAGGTCTGGATGCAGGCATTGGCCGCCTCCCATGACGCATCGGCAGCCAGTAGTTTGGCCATATTGGCCTGCGCACCGCAATCCTGACCTGCGTCAAAGCGTTTGCACGCCTCAAACCGCATCAGATTGGCAGCCTCGATAGCAACGTAGGATTTCGAAATCGGGAACTGAACACCCTGATTTTGGCCAATGGGGCGGTCGAAAACCACCCGCTCGCAGGCATAATCGCGCGACTTTTCTACGAACCAATATCCATCGCCAATACATTCTGCGGAAATCAGCGTGCGCTCAGCATTTAGCCCATCAAGAATATGGTGAAACCCGTGCCCCTCTTCGCCGATAAGGTTTTCGGCGGGGATTTCGAGGTTGTCGAAAAACACCTCGTTGGTTTCGTGGCCCACCAGGTTGTCGATCGGCTGGATCTCCATACCGTTGCCGATTGCGTCCTTCAGGTCGACGATAAAGATCGACATGCCCTGCGACTTGCGCTTGACCTCGGACAGCGGCGTGGTGCGTGCCAGCAGGATCATAAGGTCGGAATGCTGCAACCGGCTGATCCAGACCTTTTGGCCGTTAATCACATAGCGGTCGCCCTTTTTCACGGCGGTGGTTTTCAGTTTGGTGGTATCGGTGCCCGTTGTCGGTTCGGTCACCGCCATGGATTGCAACCGCAGTTTGCCCGAGGCGATGCTGGGCAGGTATTGCTGTTTTTGCACGTCCGAACCATGGCGCAGCAAGGTGCCCATATTGTACATCTGACCGTGACAATGCCCGGCGTTGCCGCCTGATCGGTTGATCTCCTCCATCACGATGCTGGCCTCAGTCAGGCCAAGGCCCGAGCCGCCGAATTCTTCGGGGATCATTGCCGCCAGCCAGCCGGCTTCGGTCAGCGCATCGACGAATTCTGCGGGATATGTTTCCGCGGCACCGTGTTTGCGGTGATATTCAGGGGGAAATCCAGCACAAAGCGCACGCAGCGCGTCGCGCAGGTCATCATGGGTGTCGGGGGCTGAGGTCTTCATTGTGGTTATGCTCCTGTTTTCGGGGTGGCGGCGTTTGGCGCAGCGCCCAGCCCAAATTCTTTCAATATCTGTTGGGTGTGTTCGCCAAGACCTGGCACCGGGGCCATCTGTGGCTGCCAGCCTTGTCCGCTGGTCGGGGTTAGCGCGGGCAACGCCCCCGCTGGCGTGTCGATTTGCTGCCAACGCCCGCGCGCGGCCGGTTGCGGATGCGCCCACAGCCCGGCCATATCGCGCACCTCGGCGGTGCCAATCCCGGCCTTATCCAGCCGGGACAGCGCCTCGGTCGTGGTAAGTTTGGGCAATACGTCACCAATCACCACCGCAATCACATCGCGATGATCGGCCCGCCCGGAGTTGCCAACAAACCGGGGATCAAGCGCCATGTCGGGGCGTTCCAGCACCTGTTCGCAGAATGCCTTCCATTCGCGATCATTCTGGAACCCGAACAGCACCTGGCCATCCGAGGTTTTAAATGGGCCATAGGGATAAATTGTGGCAAGCGCCTCGGGGGTTTTCAGATCCAGCGTCCGGCTTTCCTTGGATCGGTTGCCCCAGATGAAATAACTGCTTTCGCCATGAATGCGGGTGTCATAGTTGCGCGCGAAATCGCCGCCATCAGGGCGTTCAACCTTGATCACCCGCGCACCCTGGTCGCCCAATAGCCGCGTGCAATAGGGGGCGGAAACCGCCTGCTCCAGGCTGACCACCAGAATATCGTCCAGTGGCCGCATCCCGGCACTATCCCCCTGCGGCGCGGTCATTAGCGAGCCCCCGGCCCGCTGGTTTCGAGGATTTCTTCTTCCACACGTTGCCAGATATCATAGGAAATCGGGTTCTCGCTTTCCTCAAGGATATGGCCGACCAGCCCGATAGCGCGGGCCATCACACCAAAGCCCCGCACGATTTTCCAGGGGAAGCCAAACTCGCAGCAGATCGCACCAATCGCGCCGGTGGCATTGATCGGCAGCATCTTGCCCGATCGCGCCTCGGCCTCGGTTTGTATTTTCTGCATCAGGGCGATGTATTCGCCGGATTTGCCATTTTCGGCAGCAATTTCGAACAATCGTGGCGTGCGCGGGTCGACGGGTTTGTGCACCGGATGCCCCAACCCCGGAACAATGGCCTTGCGGGCACGGAAACCGGCCACGGTTTCAACCGCCAGCGCATCCAGATCAACGCCGGTGCCCAGCTTGTCCTGCGGCAACGCCTCGTAGAGCATTTTTGACGCGCCTTCCATCGAGCCGACAAACACCGTGCCCAACCCGCAAAGCCCAGCAGCAACGGCCGCCTGCAACGATTCCGGCGCGCCCATATATGTCATCCGCGCGGCAATCGCCGACGGGGTGATCCCGTGTTCGACCAGGGTAATCACGATCGCATTGAAGACCTTAGATTCCTCAGGCGTTGCCTGGCGTCCGGTCAATTGCAAAAACGCCACATCACCCAGGTTCATGTGGCCTAAAATTTCATTGGGGAGATCCAGCCCGCGCACGCGGATCGTGTCAGAGGTGCTCCAACCGATGTTGGAGGTTAGTTTGTCTTTGCGTTTTCCCATGGGATCAAACTTTCTGTTTGGTTCAGGCGCGGAAGGATCAACGCAACAGGTGCGATGCCCCCGGTTTCGTGCGCCAAATGCAGGTTAATCTTGATGCTTTCGAGTGTAGATGTATTTTGCCCAGCACGCACCGATAAACGGCTGACAGCCTCGGCGGCGGCGGCATCAGGTCGGTCCGTCCGGGTGCAATCGGGGCACGGGCGGCGTCGCGATCCGGACCGATCCGATAATTTTGCCCTTTGAACCCGGCCCGCAAAAGGCACCCAACCGGGTGATCGCCTCGTGTTGCTGGATCGGATGATGCCCCCACAGCAGTTACCAAAGCGGGGGAAAACAACGCGCCCAGCCCGTTCTGTGGTTGCTTAATCTCAGCAATAGACTGCCCCACGGAGGTTTTCTTCTTTCCCAGACAAGCAAAGATGCAGCGCCTTTGCGTCTTGATTTTGGTAAGTAAAGATGATGGCATCGACTATATCGTATACGGAATTGAATTCTTTGTAGAGAAATATCTAACGGGTAGCAAGCCGGAAAACATCGGAACTAGGGAACGATAACAAGCGACTGATCACCAACATTTAGGCCACGCCCGCATTGTATTACAGACTTTTGCACAACCGGTATTCTAATACAAGAATTGCATTTCTAATAAATGTGTCTCATGTTGTGGCTTGGACAACTCGCGTTTCTGGATAATACAGTAGCTTAAAGGCGATGAATTGGCCCCAGACGGCTTGCTTCTGTTGCCCGGGACGCGGCACCTGTAGGGAGGGTAATATGAACGAATTGGTTGCACCGGACCGGATTCAAGAGTGGATTCCTGGAAACCTGACCTTTCATAGTGGGTTCCACAAAAATTCTGGACTAGAGATCAGAGGATATGACTATCCCGAACTGGACGTCACAATCCCGCAAATGCGCGACTACATGATTGTCACCTATGAAGGTTCCAAGGCATTGATGCGCCGTCGTGCTAGCGGCAAGTACCAGCAGGAGACCGTCGAGCGAGGTGTGGTATCGATACTGACGCGCGCAGAGCAGTCGCAGTGGGCCTGGGATCAACCAATCAAAGTTTCACATATTTACCTGTCACACGAAGCCATCAATGATGTCGCCGGAGAAATATTCGAACGTGACATTGAAGATGTTGAGATAAACGACCACGTCCGCGCCGAAGATTGCATTCTACCTCAGATCGCTCAAATGTTGAAGGCTGAGTTGCTCAAGGGTGCAATTGGCGGGTCACTTCTCGTCGAATCGCTCCGGATCCAATGCTGCATTCATCTTCTGCGCAACTATGCCCAAACTCGATTCAGCGAACCGCCGGCTTCCGGCAGCTTCAAAGCCTGCGAGCGTCGGGTAATACTAGATTTCATCCATGAAAACACCTCGCGCAACATAACCCTGTCGGAGATGGCGGCGGCGTTGAATATGAGCCCCTATCATTTTGCCCGAAAATTCAAGGAAGAGTTTGGCACGCCTCCACACAAATTCCTGATGAACGATCGCCTGAAAAACGCCACGGAACTGATGTCTCATTCTCAAAAACCCTTGAAGGTTATCGCAGCTCAGACCGGGTTCTCGGACCAGAGCCATATGACTCGGTCCTTTCAATCCAGCTACGGCGTTACACCCTCCCAGTACCGCCGGGGCCTTCTCTAAGCCAATTCATTCGCGGTGTCGGTGCGGTCCCCATGGATAGCGAACGGGGGGGGGCATGGGGACTTACATTTTTCTTTATGCAGAATATCTTTTTGTTTGCAGAATTGCTGATTGCCCAGTATCCAAGGCAAATAATCGCTTTCCACTTGCGCTTTAGATAATCAAAATTGCGGCGCTTGGAATACCCATGTTGCAAGCAACTAACGCCCTGAAAGGTCGACCAAAATGCCAACCCAAACTCTGAATGGAAAAACTGTACTAGTCACCGGAGCGGGTGGCGGAATCGGGCGCGCAATCGCCTTGATGGCCGCTGAGCACGGCGCAAATGTTGTGGTCAACGACATCGGCGCCTCGCTGAGCGGGGCATCCGAATCCACGGATGCCGCGGCGGCCGTCGTCAACGAAATTAAAGCTGCAGGCGGTCAAGCCATGGCCAGCCGCGCCAATGTTGCCGATGCCAAAGCCACGCAAGACATGGTCGACGACGCAATTGCCAAATTCGGGCGGCTTGATGCCATCGTCAACAACGCAGGCATTTTGCGCGACGGCTTTTTCCACAAGATGACCCCCGAGGATTTCGAGGCGGTGATCCGGGTTCACCTAATGGGCAGCTTTAACGTCAGCCGCGCCGCAGCCGAGCAGTTTCGCAAGCAAAATTCCGGTTCATGCGTTCACATGACATCGACCTCCGGCTTGATCGGCAACCTGGCGCAGGCCAATTATTCGGCGGCCAAACTGGGCATTGTCGGGTTGTCGAAATCCATTGCGCTGGACATGCAGCGGTTTGGTGTGCGGTCCAATTGCATCGCCCCCTTTGCCTGGAGCCGGATGACATCGTCGATCAAGGTCGACAGCGCTGAACAGGAAGTCCGCGTTGCCAAGCTCAAGGAAATGAAGGGCGAGAAAGTGGCGGCCCTGGCGATCTATCTGGCCTCGGACGCGGCGGCGGGCGTGAGCGGGCAGATCTTTGCCTCGCGCAATAACGAGATCATGCTGATGGGCCAGTCGCGCCCCTTGCGCACGGTACACCGCGATGGCGGCTGGAACACCGAAACCATTGCCGAACACGGTATGCCCGCCTTGCAGGCCAGCTTTTATCCGCTTGAGGTCTCGGCAGATGTTCTCAGCTGGGACCCTGTCTAAGGTCGCCTTGCCAATGCCCGGAAACCGGGCTGATATACATTCTACGAAAGTTGCGTAAACACCATGACACTCGACACTTCCATTTCTGAGCGCAAAGAAAATTCGCGCATGATAAGCGAAAGCGCTGCGGCGGCTTTGGCCGACGGCGTCGCAAGAGCGCGCGGTCTGCGGTTCTCTAGCCCCGGTTTTGATCGCGCCCAATGGTCCGAATTTGCAGAGCTGGGTTGGCTTGCCCTGCGTCTGCCCGAAGATCGGGGTGGCCTGGGAATGGGGGTGTCTGAATATTGCGCCCTGGCACAGCAATTGGGTCGGGCATTGGTGCCCGAGCCGCTCATCGGCGCAATTGGCGCGCTTGGGATGTTGCCTGATGCGGTACTGACCGAGGTTGTGGAAGGCCGCCGCATCGTATTGCCAGCCCTGTCTTGCAGTGCGGACAGCCCCACCGAATTGCGCGCTGGAAAGCTGTATGGAACAGCTGTTCATGTGCCGATGGCCGCGGGTGCCGACGCGTTTCTGGTGCGTCTTGATGCCGGTGATTATGCGCTGGTCGATGCATCCGCAGACGGGCTGACCATGGATTGCGCCAACACACATGACGGCGGTCACCTTGGCACGCTGCATTTTGATGGTGCCGCAGCCGAACAGGTTAGCAACGATAACCCTGACACCTGGGAAGACGCGACACTGGCCACCGCCGCCTATCTGCAGGGCGTCGCCGAAGCGAGCTATGAGCTGACGCTGGATTTCCTGAAAACCCGCCAGCAATTTGGCAAGCCGATTGGCAGCTATCAGGCGCTTCAGCACCGTATGGTTGATCTTTATCTGGAGCTGTCACTGCTACGCGTTTCCATCGCCGGTGCAACGGCGGCAATCGATGATGGCGCCACTGGTGCTGCACGTCGCGCCGAGGTATCGCGCGCCCGTGCCCGTGCCTCGCGGGCGGCGGATGTGATCTGCCGTCAGGCAGTACAGCTGCATGGCGGCATCGGCTATACCGACGAAGCCGATATTGGCCTTTTCTTGCGCAAAGGCATGACATTGCAGGCCAGTTTTGGCGGCCAGTCAATGCATCGTCGCCGGTTTTATAACGAAAAAGGGGTCGGCCAATGAACACGCCAGTGACTGATAAAGACATGAACACGCTGGATAACGCCGCGTTCCGCACCGAAGTACGCACCTGGATTGAGGCCAATTACCCGCCAGAATTGCGCAACCCGCCGCTGCGCCTGCATCTGAAAGAAAACTGGCCCTGGTATAAGCTGTTGTCCGACAAGGGCTGGCTGGCACCCGGGTGGCCGCGCGAATATGGCGGCATGGGCCTCTCGCCCGAAAAACATGTCATCCTGACAGAGGAATTTGAACGCCACGGCGCCGCACGGCTGAATGACCACGGCATTTCCCTGTTGGGACCGCTGCTGATTAAATATGCCACCGATGCGCAAAAGGCCCATTTCTTGCCGCGCATTCTGGCCGGTCAGGACATCTGGTGTCAGGGCTACAGCGAACCCGGATCGGGATCAGATTTGGCCAGCCTGCGCACCTCGGCAGAACTGGACGGCGACGAGTGGGTGATCAACGGGCAAAAAACCTGGACCACGTTGGCAAATGACGCCAACTGGATTTTCCTGCTGGTGCGCACGGATAAGACCGTCAAAAAACAACGCGGGATCAGTTTCATTTTGGTGCCGATGGATGCACCAGGCGTCACTGTGCGCCCGATCCTGAACCTCGAAATGCATGATGAATTCTGCGAGGTGTTCCTAGACAACGTGCGTGTCCCGGCCGAAAATCTGGTTGGCGAGATCAATCAAGGCTGGACAATGGCCAAGGCTTTGTTAGGGTTCGAGCGTCTGTTCCTCGGATCACCCCGGCAAGCAGGTTATGCGCTAAGCCGACTGGTCATGCTCGCCGAAAAACTGGGCGTTGCCGATGATCCTGTTCTGTCCGACCAGATCGCGCAATACGCTCTGGATTTGGCCGATCACAAGCTGTTGTTTGCGTCTTTCCTGCGCGAGATTGCACAGGGCAATCCGGTTGGATCGGAAATTTCGCTGCTCAAAATCAGCCAATCGGAACTGTTTCAGCGGATTTCCAGCACCATGATGGACATCGCGGGCGAGGCCGCCGGGCTGGTTGACCCGATCTTTGCCCAAGGCGCGCTGAACCCCGCCGGTCAATTCCTGCAGGCGCGCCCTACCACAATCTATGGTGGCACCGCTGAAATTCAGCGCAACATCATTGCGAAACAGGTATTGGAGTTGCCCGGCTAATCGCGCTACCGGCCTAAATGCTGGCAATATGTCCGAACATCCATTACAGAAACGCGCTAACGTAGGCTGGACGAAATCCGGAGACCGCCATGCAGGACGAAAAAACAAAAAAACCGCCCCGCCCCGTTGGGGCGGTTGTGCAGGCGCTGCGCGTTCTACGACATCTTGCCCAAAATGGATCACCGGCCGGCGTAACCGAAGTGGCCCGCGCAACAGAAACCAATACCTCTACGTGCTTCAACATCCTGCGCACTTTGGTAGCCGAAAACCTTGTGGTTTTCGACGCGGATGCCAAAACCTATCAATTAAGTTTTGGCGTCATCGAGCTGGCCCTTGGTCTGCTTGGCACCAGCCACAGCGACCTGTTCAAACCCGAGCTTGACCGGCTCGCGCAAGGTTACAACGCACTGTTCTGCCTATGGCAGATCACTGATGATGGTCGGATTGTCCTGCTGGACCGCAGCTTTGAATCGCGATCTGTCCGTGTTGATTTGCCGGTTGGCAAACGTCTACCGGCCATGGCCGGCGCAATTGGGCGCATCATTGCATCGGTGCAGGACCTGAAAGCCTCTGAATTGCGTCGGCACTTTGCCGAAGTGCAGTGGCAAACGCCTGTAACCGAAGATGAGTACCTGCGTGATGTTGCAGAAGCCGGGCAGCGCGGATATGGTTTGGATAAGGGCAAATTGTATGTCGGGGTGGATAGTGTTGCCTCTGTCGTCACCGACCATCTAGATCGTCCGCGTTATGGGCTTAGCGCAATAACCCTGACCGGCCAGTTGTCTGATACCCAACTCGATGACCTTGGAGTTGATCTGGCCAATACTGCACTGCGCATTGGTAATGCCCTGTTTCGCGGAATTGCCCCCATCACAGTACGGGGTGCCAGCTGAATCGACACCTCTGATGTCCCAACGGGTTTCAAACGTCTTTCAGATTAACTATCAATTCGGCACTTTCGGGGAGTTCGTCAACAAACTCGACCGTATCGGCGCGGACGCGGGTCGATATATGAAAGGCCCTTTTTGCCGCGGCCTCGGTAGCTTCTTTGTCGCCGCTGTTTTCCAGCTTAATAAGCAGGCGCAACATATCGCGGTTGTTTTCGTGCATGACCACTGCCTGAGCGGCTGCAACGCCGGGTGTCGCGATGACCACCTCTTCGATTGCCCGGGGATAGACGAAAATCTCGCGCACCTTTACCGCTGCGCCAACCCTGCCTTGTATCGCCGAAAGTCGCGTAACTCGACCATCCGCCTCACTTTCCAGCGCATAGGCACTGTCGCCAGTGCCAAACCGGATCATCGGCCAGTCGGCTTGGCGCGCGGTGACGACGATCTCGCCTGTTTCGCCATCCGCCAATGGCGTGCCGCTTTCGGGGTCACATATCTGCACGATCCGGTCGGGGTGAACCAGATACCCTTCGCCACCGTCCTCATAGCCGACAAGCCCCAGATCGGCGGTGGCATAGGCCGCCCAGGTTTTTACACCATAGTAGGATTCGATCCGGCGGCGCTTGGCCATCCAGTCGCCCATTTCTCCACCAAGAAAGGCGGATTTCACGGTCCAGGCTTCGCGGCCATAGGTTTCGATCACCTTGTCGGCCAACGCCAGAAAAAACGCAGTGCTGGCGCAGATCGACGTAACACCGGTTTCGCGAATGATCTGGGCCTGCAATTCACGGTTTCCGGTTCCTCCCGGAATCACGGTCGCACCAACGACCTGCGCCGCCTCATCAAACAGTAGGCCCGCGGGGACAAGATGATAGGCCCAAGTGTTCAGGATGATATCGGCATTTGTGATCCCTGCAGATCTGAACAACAGGTCAAGCCCATGGCCGCCAACACCGGGCAACGACGGCTCAAATATAGGGCCCGGAGACACATAGATGCGCGATACCTCTTTGGGATCGGCGACGAGGAACCCGCCGAAAGGCGGGTTCGCTCTTTGGAGCGTAAGCAACTCCTCTTTTTTCATCACCGGCAGGCGGGAGAGATCCGCCAGTGATGAAACCTTGGATGGGTCAAAACCCGCTTTGTCAAACCGTGCCTTCAGTCCCGGTGCCACTTGTGCTGCTTTGGCATAGGCTCTGGCAATTTCCGTATAGACAGCGTCAGACATGGTGGCCTCCCTTGTTGTTGGTTGACCTAGAGCGGGCAATCTTTGCGGAAATTTGGCGCGCGTTTTTCGCGGTGTGAAAGTACACCTTCTTTTACGTCATCGCCCATAAATCCCAGCATCTCCAGGGCGGTCGAAGCGTCAAAGATAGGCCCGGCCTGACGCAGCCAGTTGTTCAGTGAGTATTTGGTCCAGCGAAGTGCGCTTTGCGATCCCGTGGCCATTTCAGTCGCGGTATCAATCGAGATCTGTTCAAGTTCGTCATCCTCGACGCACATCGACACCATGCCAATACGTTCGGCCTCTTCACCGCTTATCGGCTTGCAGGTCAACAGGTAGTATTTTGCTTTGGCCATGCCGCACAGGAGGGGCCAGATGATCGCGGCACAATCGCCCGCAGCGACACCCAAACGCGGGTGGCCATCAACGATTTTGGCGCGTTTTCCCGCGATCGAGATATCGGCAAGGATACCCACAACAAGGCCCGCACCAGCCGCCGGGCCGTTGATCGCCGAGATGATAATCTTGTTACAATTGATGATGTTGTAAACCAAATCCTTGGCTTCTTTCCATGTCTTCATCACCGTGTCGAAATTGCCGGTGATGCCTTCGATCAAACTGAAGTCGCCGCCTGCCGAAAACGCTTTGCCCCGGCCTGTAACGATTACTGCATTGATGTCCTGATCGCGGTCAATGTCGATCCAGATATCGGTCATTTGGGTGTGGGTTTCGGCATCAACCGAGTTATAGGTCTCTGGCCGGTCAAAAGTGATGCGCAAAACGCGATCTGCCGGGTAGTCGAAAGACAATTTTGGGTACTTCGTTGCGTAGTCAAACATTTTAGTTTCCTCTGTTTGGCAAATGATCGTCACAGGCCCAAAACGGCCTTAGACAAGATATTTCGTTGGATTTCGTTTGAGCCGCCGTAGATTGTCGTCGGCCGTGCTTTGTAAAAACTGGCCAACACATCGACCCCGACATTGCCCACCTGCAGCGGCCCTATACTGCCACCATCGGGGCCTGCGACCTCGATCATCAGTTCCGATATCCGCTGATAGGTCTCGGTCACCCAGATTTTCAACATCGAGACATCTGCTCCCAATGTCTCTCCGCGCTTAAGCTGATCGGCAAAGCGGCTGTATAGGGCTGCGTGGTCTTCAACGTCCAGCGCCGCCTCGGCGTAGCGATCCCGAAACACGGGGTCGTCAAAGGCACCGCGACCACGGGCAAAAGTTTCAAGCTGACCCAGTGCATTCTGCGCAAGGCCGGGTGAGCCGATGAATATCCGCTCAAAGCTGAGCAGCGCCTTGGCCATGCTCCAACCCTTGTTGATCTCGCCCACCAGGTTGGCACGTGGGGTGCGGGCGTTGTCAAAAAACACCTCGCAAAACTCGGTCTCGCCAGCCAGCGTGGTGATCGTGCGCACGTCGACGCCTGGCTGATCCATGCTGGCCAGAACAAAACTGATGCCCTGTTGTTTTTTAGGCGCATCGGGGTCGGTACGCACGAGCATGAAGATGTGGGTGGCGTCATGCGCCATCGTGGTCCAGATCTTCTGGCCGTTGATGACGAAATCATCGCCATCAATCACAGCACTGGTACGCAGATTTGCCAGATCAGAGCCCGCTCCGGGTTCGGAATAACCCTGACACCAGATGTCTTCACAGCTCAGGATGCGCGGCAGCCAATAATCCTTTTGTGCCTCGGTGCCGAATTTGATAATCAGGGGGCCAACCATCTGGATCCCCATGTCTCGACCTCGGTTGACGCCATAGTGTTGCTGTTCTTCGTAAAAAATCAGCAGTTTGGCCGCCTCCAAGCCCATGCCGCCAAATTCGATGGGCCAGGCAGGTGCGACCCAGCCTTTGGCGTGTAGCTTCACATGCCAGTGCTCAATCTCGGCAAACTTAGGTCGGTGCGGCAGGTGGCGTAGTTCTTCGGGATATTCGGCCTCGAAAAAAGCCCTAACCTCTCGGCGAAACTCTTCATCGCTTATTCCATTCCAGTCGGTCATTGCGCGGCCACCTCTGTTTCATTTGCATCCAGCCAGCGGCGGCGATGAAACGCCGCATCCCCCAGCCACGCCGACAGGACAAGCGCCCGGTTCAGCAACAAGCCGACATCGAATTCATCCGTGTACCCGACCGCGCCATGCAGCTGGATCGCCTCGCGGGTGATTTTTTGCGCGGCGGTACAGGCGCGGGCCTTGGCGCGGCTTGCCTGTCGCACCCGTTCTAGCGTCGAACCTGCTTGATCCATCGCGGCCAGCGCCTCGCGTACGGCGGCCTGGGAAACTTCCTGCGAGACATGCATATCAACGGCACGGTGCTGAATCACCTGAAACGAACCAATCGGCTTGTCAAATTGTTCGCGTGTTTTGATATAGTCCAGTGTCAGTACCAGCGCTGTACCGCTTAGCCCGACCAGTTCGGCGGCGGCTAATGCGGTCGTATCCGCAACGGCATTAGTCAGCGCATCAGTGACCTGCGCGCCTTCGGCCAGAACCTCTGCCGGGGTGTCCGCAAAGCTTATGCCCCAAAGCTCGCTGGCATCCGATTGCAGCCGGGTCTGCATCAGCAGACCAGACGCATCCGCCGCGATGCGCACCAGAACCGAACCTCGCGGCCCCTCGGCGAGGACCAGAATATGGTCCGCACCACTGGCCCCCACCACCCAATCCTTACTGCCGGTCAGTGTGGTTCCATCAAAACGGCATTCGATATCATCCGATAGGCCCGTCGCGCAGCGTTCCTGCCAGGCCACGGCCAACACGACATCGCCAGCGATGGCGGCTTCCAGCATCGGATCCTGCGGGCACAGCCGCTGCATCAGCCCGATTGCCAGCCCGATTGTCGGCACCACCGGCTCAGGCGCGGTCACGCGGCCAATCTCTTCGGCCACGACACCAGCCGCCGTCAGCCCCATACCAAGCCCCCCGGCCTCTTCGGGGGCTGCGACCCCCAGTACACCGGCAGCAGCCAGTTCCTGCCAGATACCCGCGTCCCAGGGCGTATCGTCATCACGCACGCGGCGGGCGCGCCCAAGTCCGCCCGCCCGATCCAGCAGCGTACCAACGCTGTCGCGCAAAAGCCGTAGGTCTTCGTCTTGTACCATAGTCATTTCAGGTCTTCCTTTCGGCGCTGGATCATCACTGGGGTCTCAACGCTCATAACCAACTCACCGGCGGGGTTTCGCGCTTCGAGCGTGTAAATCAAAACACCCCGGTCAGGCTTGCTGCGCGATGGGACCAAAGACTGAACTTCGATCCGGATATTCAGTGGTTCTTCTGGGCGCACTGGTCGCAGCCAGCGCAGCTGGTCAAACCCGATACCACCAATGTTGGCGACGTCGACCATCAAGTCTTGCATGATAGGTTTGAACACGGTCAGAAGTGTCTGGAAACCAGAGGCGATCAACCCGCCGTGGATACCTTCAGCATAGGCTTCATCCGTATGCAGACGCTGAGGGTCCCATTCCTGAGCAAACTCCTTGATCTGCTGTTTGGTCAACGGCGCAGAGCGAAATTCGAAAACCTGACCAACACTGAAATCTTCCAAATACTTCATTTTGCAGGTGAGCCTTCGGGACTAGCAAAACCCGCATCAAAGAACTCACCGGAAATCCTGCGCCGGTTGAATTCCTTCAGCTTCGGATATGTCTCACCAAATGCGGTCAGGAACTCCTGCATCGGCGCATCCACAAACAAGCCCCGATCATTGACGTATTCCATATGGCGGCGGTTTGTATCGTCAAATTCGTGAAACAGCGCGTCCTGCTCTCCGTCAAATTCCAGCGGCTTGACGCCAAAACGCTGGCACAATTCCATGTTGAAGGCCGGGGTCACCTTGAAAGATGATTCACCCAGCCAAAGCTGAACATAGCCGTGGTAGATGAACAGGTCGGTGCCCATCAGCTCGGCCAGTTTGGGCGTATTCAAGTGGTTGCGAACATCGGCAAAGCCAAGCGCCGCCGGAATGCCAACGGCCCGCAGGCATGCAGCCAAGAGGATCGCCTTGGGCACGCAAAACGCCGAGTCCATGTCCGCGATAACACTTGCTCTATAATCCTCAGCGGTCAGAGAAAACGTATAGGGATCATACCGCAAATCGTCGCGCACAGCCTGAAACAGGCGCACCGCCATGTCCTTTTTGGATGCATCCGGTGCCATGTTGCGCAGCGCCCGCATCACAAAGGCCTGCACCTCCCTGCTATCGCTATCGACATAGTGCGCAGGAGAGACAAATCGTTCCGCTTCAGCGGAACGTTCCGACATCGGCTCAGACATTGTAACCCCTCCCAAAGGAATTCAAACAAATTTCTAACATTTGTTAGATTATTCCAAACAGCGTCAGCCGTCAACCTATTCTGACGCCTCAGCGACCACTATTTACAACCCAAACTCGGTATTTTGCTCACCCAGATCGGGCGCGGCGCGACTGTCGGCGACTGCCCCGCGAAATTCTGGTGCAATCGGCAAAGGCAGTGCCGGAACTTGCTCGCCCCCAACCGAAACCACCCGCCCGAACGTGTCGCGCGCTGTGAAATGCGGATCGGCTGCGGCCTCGGCCGGTGTCTTGACAATTGTGCAGCAGCAATCCGCCGCTTCCAGCAATGGTGCCCAATGAGCAGATGGTTTGACCACAATCCGGCGCGCGACCTCGGCCTTTGTCGCCGCTGGATCGGCAAGGTCATCGCGCAGGTGCCGCGGCAGGTCGATGACATTGCAAAATGCGTCCCAGAATTTCTGCTCCAGCGCCCCGACCGCAACCTGTCGGCCGTCTGATGCCGAATAGAGCCTGTAACGTGCCCTGCCCCCAGTCAGCCTGTCACCGCCATTTTCAATAGGCTCGCCCGCGATGACCCCCTTGGCGTGCGCCCAATAGGCGAAGGCAAACGCGCCCTCGGACATGGCGATATCCAGATGGACGCCTTGCTCGGTCTTGTCGCGCTGGCGCAGCGCAAGCAGGATATTCATGATTGCCGGATAGGTTCCCCCGCCGATATCAGCGATCAGACCAAACGGTGCGGTCGGACTGTCAACCGAACCTGAACTAAGCGACAGGACACCCGCATCCCCAACATAGTTCATGTCATGCCCGGCAACGTCTCGTTTCGGGCCGCTCTGGCCGTACCCTGTTATTGAACAATAGATGATTTTGGAGTTAAGCGTCCTGACCGCATCATACCCCAGTCCCAACCGTTCCATGACGCCAGGACGGAATTGCTCGACGATAACATCGGCCTTTTCGATTAGCGACCGCAAACTGGCCACAGCCCCTTCCGCCTTGAGGTCCAGCGCGATGCTTTTCTTGCCCCGGTTCAGGATAGCATAGCCCAGACTGCGGCCCTCGATCATTGGCTCTGTCAGGCGCATGTCTTCGCCGGAGCCCGGACGCTCCAGTTTGATGACCTCGGCCCCGGCTTCGGCCAGCATCAGCGTGGCCATCGGACCGGGCAGAAGTGTGCTGAAATCCAGCACCAGAATATCGTCAAGCGGTTGTGTCAAATGTCTCTCTCCTCAGGCAAGCCTTGCAGCGCCATTGTTCAGCACCACCACGTTACGTTCGGGTACCACTGCTCGAAACCGAACCTCTGTGCCGTCCCGCCAGATTTCGAACCGCACAGTTTCACCGGGGTAAACCGGCGCGGAAAAACGCACATCCAAACCGGTCAGGCGGCTTGCATCATAGTCGCAGATCGTCTTCAAGATCGCTCGGCAGCCCAGACCATAGGTTGCCAGACCATGAAGGATCGGACGGTCAAACCCCACCGATCTCGCAACCGCCGGGTCGGCATGAAGTGGGTTGTGATCACCGCTCAGTCGGTAAATCAGCGCTTGGCGCGGCAGTGTGGTCATTTCGCAAATATGGTCCGGTGCCCGATCCGGCAACGTAGCCGGAATAGGCCCAGCAATCTTCTCACCACCGAAGCCGCCATCACCACGCGCAAAGGTCGACATCGAAACCCGCGCCAGCGTTTCATTACTGGCCGCGTCAATGATATCGCGGCTGATATAAAGCACCGCGCCCTTGCCTACGCCCTTGTCAGAAATATGATCAATCCGGGTGCGCCCAATCACCTTACCCTCGACAGGCAGGGGCTTGAACACATCCAACCATTGTTCACCGTGCAGGACCTTTTTCCAATCGACCCCTGTGCGCGGGTCGCTCAGCCAGAAACCGGGATATCCCAGAATGACGGCCATGCTTGGCGCGGCCAGCAGACCGTCTTCATAGACATAGGCAAGTTCTTTTTCATCGTTCGGGTCCTCTCCGAACCCCAGACCAAGGGCATAAAGCATCGTGTCCCGCTTAGTATAGCTGTGCTCCAGGTCTTTGAATTCCCAAGCGTTCAGCGAATCAATATCCAAAGGCATTTCCGGTTTCCCCTTGCTTAAATCAAACGGTGCTGGCCGCGCCGAGAATGGCCGTAACTTGGCTAGACAGTACCCCACCATTGCCATGCGCCAGCGCCAGCTCCACGTTATCCTGTTGCAACCCCGGCGCATCACCTCTGATTTGGCGCGCGGCCTCGATCACCGTGAAGATGCCGTACATTCCGGGGTGCACACATGACAGCCCACCGCCATTGGTGTTGACTGGCAACGCTCCGCCCGGCGCGATCCGGCCATCGGCGACAAATCCGCCGCCTTCGCCCTTGGCGCAGAACCCGAGATCTTCGAGAAACAGGATGGTGTTGATGGTAAACGCATCATACAGCTCAACGACATCGATATCGCCCGGCGTCACCCCGGCCATCGCAAAGGCACGTTTGCCGGAGTCGCGCGCCGCCGTAACCGTGAAATCCTGCATTTGCGAGATTTGCCGGTGGCTGCTGGCCGCCGCAGACCCCAGGACATAGACTGGTGCCTTGGGAAAATCCCGCGCCCGATCGGCCCGCACCATCACGATTGCACCACCGCCATCGGTTACCAGGCAACAATCGCGCGTGGTCAGCGGATCGCCCACCATACGCGCACCCAGTACATCTTCGCGGGTCAACGCGCCGCGCTCAAAGGCTTCGGGATTGTGCCGGGCCCAGGCGCGTGCCGCAACGGCTACGTCGGCCAGTTGTTCGCGTGTCGTGCCATATTCATACATATGCCGCGCCGCAGCCATCGCATATGCCGAGATCGGATAGCGCGGGTTATACAGCCCTTCATAGGGCGGCAGCTTTGACGCGGTCACAAGCCGCCCTGACGCCGTACGCTGATTGGATCCGTAACAGATCAGCGCCACATCACAAAGCCCAGCCTGCAACGCCAGTGTCGCCGAGGTCAGATAGTTCACAAACGACGAACCGCCCGTCATCGTGCCATCGATATAGCGCGGCTGAATCCCCAGATATTCGGCCGCCATGAGGACCGGCATGGCATCTTCCATCATGGTGCAGAACAGACCATCGACATCGCTCAGCTTCAGTCCGGCATCGTCCAGCGCCGCGAGTGCTGATTGCGCCATAATGTCATAGGCCGAAAACCCCGGTGCCTCGCCAAAACCTGCATGCCCCACGCCGACGATCGCGGATTTTCCGCGCAATTGATCAACCATGGTTCATTCCTCCACCGGCTTACACAGCACGGCAGGAACACCGTCAATTTCACCGACAAAGGCCGTGACCGGCAACCCGATCGTCACCTCGGCAGGAGAGATTTCATCGACCCGGCTCATCATCCGCACCCCCTCAGCCAGTTCAACCATGCAAACGTTATAGTCACCCCCACGCTCAGGCTTTCGCCGCACGGTGGTCGTGGTGTGAACGATACCGCCGCAGGATGCCGGGTGCCATGTCAAGGACTGCCCTTTGCAATGTGGGCACAAAACGCGCGGGAAAAAAATGAACTTTTTGCAATCATTACATTGCTGCAAGTTGATCTGGCCCTTTGCCAATCCGTCCCGGAAGGTTTTATCCGGCCCCTGATTTTCCTGCATTTCGCCTGCTCCTTCGATAGATCGAATCTAAGTTGTTTTCAATTCTAACATCTGTTAGATTTAATGCAACTCTCCACCTCAATAAAAGCGGGTTCTAACCATGAGCATCAGTAAAGACGGCATGCTTGCAGGCGCCAGGGTCATCGACATGACGTCGGTTGTATTCGGCCCCCTTGCCACGCAAATGCTTGGTGATCTGGGTGCCGATGTCATCAAGGTCGAAAGCCCCGAAGGCGACATGCTGCGTCAGGTGCAACCTGCCCGGACGCCTGGTATGGGTGCGGCATTTCTGGGCACAAATCGCAACAAGCGCAGCATTACCCTTGATCTGAAAACCCAAAAGGACCGCACCGCTTTGCTTGACCTGCTGGATGATGCGGATGTATTTGTATCCAGCGTCCGCCCCGCTGCGCTGGCGCGGTTGTCCCTTTCCCCCGAGACCCTGCGCAAACGCAATCCCAAGCTGATTACCGTGGCCGCAGTCGGGTTCGGCTCGGACGGGCCGTATCGCAACAAGCCCGCCTATGACGACAGCGTCCAGTCTGTCTCCGGCATGGCCGGACTGGCCACGATGTGTAACCCCGACAACCCACCTGCCTATGCTCCCACGATTATCGCCGACAAGCTTGGCGGGGTCACTGCTGCCTATGCGATCATGGCCGCGCTGTATCACCGCGAACGGACCGGGCAGGCCCAACATGTCGAGGTTCCGATGTTCGAAACACTGGCCTCCTTCCTACTGGTCGAACATATGGCCGAGGCAACATTTGAATCCGAACCGCAAAGCTTCGGATACCAACGGATGCTGGTCCCGCATCGGCGCCCAGTAAAGACCGCAGATGGCTATATTACCATCCTGCCCTACTCGAATGCGCAATGGGCACGGTTTTTCAAAGCCGTGGGGCGCGACGACATGCTTAATCATCCATGGGTCACCAATATGGACGAACGCAGCCGGAATATCGGAGGGATCTATGACATGGTGGCGCAAATAGCGACGACACGCACCACCGCCCAGTGGATTGAACTGACCGAACAAGCCGACATTCCGGCCATGCCCGTGCGGATGCTGTCAGATCTGCCGCAAGACCCCCATCTGGCCGCGACAGGATTTTTCCAAACCATCGACCATCCCACTGAAGGGGCCGTCTGGACCACCAAACCGCCCATCAAATTCTCTGCCACACCTGCGCGCCACGACATCACTCCGCCGCCTGCACTGGGTGAGCACAACCCTGACATCCTGAAACGGCCCAAGCCCAAGTGATCAGCCGCCCCAAACCGGGAAAAGGCCCGCCTAACCGGCGGGCCTTTAGGGTATCGTAAGGTCGGAAATTTGGCGACCATGTATCAGAGCTTTCCGATCAACTCGGGCACGGCCTCGAACAGATCTGCAACCAGCCCGTAATCGGCAACCTGAAAGATCGGCGCTTCTTCATCTTTGTTGATCGCGACGATAATCTTGCTGTCTTTCATCCCGGCCAGGTGCTGGATCGCGCCGGATATACCGACTGCTACATAGAGGCTAGGGGCCACAACCTTACCTGTTTGGCCGACCTGCCAGTCATTTGGTGCGTAGCCTGAATCGACCGCAGCGCGGGACGCGCCCACGGCGGCACCCAGCTTGTCTGCCAGCTTTTCGATCAACGCAAAGTCGTCTTCCGACCCGACACCGCGACCACCGGAAACGACGACACCGGCCGATGTGAGCTCGGGGCGGTCGCTTGCCGCCACGTGGTCTTCGACCCAGGACGACAGACCGGGATCTTCAACCGCCGAGATCGTCTCGACCGAGGCAGACCCGCCGTCGCCAGCAGCATCAAATGTCGACGTGCGGAAAGTGATGACTTTCTTCGCGTCAGAAGATTTAACCGTTTGAACCGCATTGCCCGCATAGATCGGCCGCTCAAACGTATCGGCATCAATCACGCCGGAGGCGTCAGAGATGATCATCACATCCAGCAGTGCCGCAACCCGTGGCATCACGTTCTTTGCGTCTGTCGTGGCAGGGGCAACGATGTGATCGTAATCGCCCGCCATCGACACGATAAGCGCTGCCGTGGATTCCGCGAGGCGGTGACCCAGCGTGGCATCCTCGGCGACAAGCACCTTGGAAACCCCGTCGATTTTTGACGCCGCTTCACCTGCCGCAGCAGCTGAGCCGCCACAGGCCAGTATGGTGATATCGCCCAATGCTTTGGCGGCAGTCACGGCCTTGGCCGTGGCATCCATCGCCAATTCGCCATCGGTTATTTCTGCAAGGAGTAGAACAGCCATTACACGGCCCCCGCTTCTTTAAGTTTCGCTACCAGTTCATCCACGGATGCAACCATGATACCGGCTGCGCGCTCTGCTGGTTCAACGGTTTTCACGATCTCCAGGCGGTTGGAAACATCAACGCCGTAATCTGCCGGTGTCTTTTCATCCATCGGCTTTTTCTTTGCCTTCATGATGTTGGGCAGGGACGCATACCGTGGCTCGTTCAAGCGCAAATCAACGGTGATGACCGTGGGCATCGAAACTTCGATGGTCTGCAAACCGCCGTCCACTTCGCGTGTGACTTTGGCTTTGTCGCCTGCAATTTTCACTTCGGATGCAAATGTCGCCTGCGACCACCCCATCAACGCTGCCAGCATCTGGCCGGTCGCGTTCATGTCATTGTCGATGGCCTGCTTGCCGCACATCACCAGACCGGGCTGCTCTTCATCCACAATCGCTTTGAGGATCTTGGCAACGGCCAGCGGTTCGATGTCGTTATGAACATCGTCAGTGGCGACAACCAGAATTGCCCGGTCAGCGCCCATTGCCAAAGCCGTCCGCAATGTTTCCTGAGCCTGCTTGACGCCGATGGAAACAACCACGACCTCTTCGACCTGACCGGCTTCTTTTAGACGGATCGCCTGTTCGACGGAAATTTCGTCAAACGGATTCATCGACATTTTTACATTAGCAAGATCAACACCCGATCCGTCCGCTTTGACGCGCACTTTCACGTTGTAGTCAATCAAGCGCTTTACAGGTACAAGTACCTTCATGGGCGATAATCTCCTCTTGAGGTTAGTATATTTTGAATCTCTTTACTCAGCAGTCTCGGAATCTCGGCTTTCGTTTCTCTGTGAAAGCATTCATTGCTTCGGGAAAATCATGCGCGCCAAGCAGAATGGTCTGCGCGCGGCACTCAATGTCCAAAGCTTCCTCGAAAGAGCACTCCGCGGCCTCACGCATCACGCGTTTGCTGCAATGCATTCCAAACATCGGGTTTGCTGCCATCTCGGTCGCGATTGCGATCGCGGCAGCTTCGGTTTCGTCAGCGGGCACACATTCTTCTACTGCCCGCATCTGATGGGCCGTCTTGCCGGAAATCTCACGCCCGGTCAGCACCAGAAGGCGTGCCGCGCCTGACCCCATGCGCTGTTGCAAAAGCCAGCTCGATCCCGTGTCGGGGCAGCCACCCACTTTTGAAAAAACTTGGCAGAACCGCGCATCTTCAGCGGCGACAATCACGTCGGCACACAGCGCCAAACTCATTCCTGCGCCATAGGCGACGCCATTCACGGCAGCAATCAGCGGCTTGTTGAACCCGTATGCCGCGCGCGCGCCACTATGCACCTTGTCAACCATCTCATAGGTTGCACGCGCGCCTTTCGCGATCTCGGACCGAAACCCGACAAGATCGCCACCACTTGAAAAATAATCGCCGCCAGTCATCACAACGGCACGCACCGCATCATCCCTTTGCGCCACATCAAGAGCCGCAATAAACTGGTCAACAAATGCCAGGCTATAAGGGTTCCGGCGCGCGGGCTGCGTGAATCGCAAGACCCCCACCCCGTTGTCGACGTCAAATCGCATAAGGTCAGACATATCAAGCTCCTGGTTCCCTATCTACCCTGCCAAACCGGGGGGCGTTTTTCAGCAAAAGCCCGCGGGCCTTCGATGGCATCCTGGCTGGTGTAGACAACTTCATGCAACCGCTTGCCCTCTTCTAATCCAGCAGCACAGCCCAGATCCATCGTTGCGCGCACACTTGCTTTGGCGGCGATCACCGACAACGGCGCGCCCGAAGCGATGCGGTCCGCCAGTTCGCGGGCACGGGTCCGTACGGCATCAGGTGTTTCTTCCAGGTAATTAGTAAAACCATAGTCGTGCAGCCGTTCGATCGGCAGTAGATCCCCGGTTAGGACAAGCTCCATCAGGACCGGTTGCGGTAGCATCGACAGACCTGGGGCGGCCCATGGCGATCCTCGGCCAATCTTGACCTCGGTTATGCCAACCTTCGTTCCTTTCAGTCCGACCCGCAGGTCGCTCATCAGGGTCAGCATCATGCCACCGGCCATCAGCGATCCGGTCATCGCTGAAATAATCGGCTTGGAACAGGCCCGCATCCGGTCATGGAACGGATCGCGCATTTTGGACAGGATATCGATACCTTCGTCGCGGGCAATCTCGGCAGCTTCCTTGAGATCGAGCCCGGCGCTGAACACACCACAATCGGCGGAGGTCAGGATGACGACGCGGATACTATCGTCAGCCTCGATCTGTTCCCAGGCATCCGTTAACCCGTTCGCTGCCGCTACTGACAAGGCATTCTTTCGCTCTGGTCGGTTAATAAAAACTGTTGCCACACCGTTTTCAACGGTGAGTTCAATTGGGTTATCTGTCATGGAATGTCCTTGAGATACGGGTTTGAGCAAAGCTGGTTCGTGTTGGTTCAAACCCGGTGGAAGGCTGGGGGCGAACCCCCAGCCACGTTTTCTTACTCAACCGTGAACTTGCTTGAGCTTTCTTTGACCACGTCCCAGATTACGTCGGTATAGGCTGCGGTCCAGTCCTGCTGAGGGACCCAGGTTTTGCCATCCCACATCTCGATACGGGTCTTACCGCCGCCGCCGTGATCATCCGCCGTCACCGTAATGGGGGCGAACAGACCGTTGGCATCAAAATCCACGATGCTTTCATAGCCTGCCTTCATGGAATCGGGTGTAACAGGGAAGCCACTTTGCTCCATGGCAAGACGCGCTGCCTCGAACGCCGCGGAATAGATCGCCAGACCGGTATTGTAATACACGTCGTTGATCTTTTCGACCGGCCCGGCACCTTTGCCCTCGCCGTAAACGTCGGCAAGGATTTCCTGGATGATCGGAAGATCCTGCCCGCCGGCCACATTGGTCCCCCGCTTGAGCCCGATTGCGGCCTCGGCGCCGATGTTGGCGATGTCCACCTCATTCAGCCAGTTGACCGAGATATAATTGCTGATCGGAAAGCCGTTGCGTTTCATCTCCTTGGCAGCAACGACGTGCCCACCTGCGAGAAGCCAGGCAACCACATAGTCGGGCTTGTCGCGACGCACTTTGGTCCAGACGCTCGCCTGATCACTGCCGGGCAGCGGCACCGGATAAAGCAAAAGCTCAAAGCCTTCTTTTTCGGCCAGTGTTTTCAGGATTTCGATCGGTTCCTGACCAAAGGGATAGTCCAGATAGGCGAAACCGACCTTGACACCTTTCATGTCACCACCGCTTTGCTCTTTGATATAGGCAATATCGTTGGCGGCTTGTCCCCAATAGGTGGGACCAACCGGGAAGATCTGGCTGAACACCGATCCGTCAGCGGCGTCCCCCCGGCCGACAAGAGATTGGATCAGAATATTCTTGTCTTTCATAATCCGCGGCAGCACAGCGATGGAAACCGGCGTCGACAGCATGTCGAACACAAACACGCCTTCACGCTTGAGCTTTTCGTAGCATTCAATACCACGCTGCGGTTCGTTGCCGTGATCTTGAACGATGATTTCAATTTCATGACCACCGATGCCGCCCTTCATATTGGTCAGGGTGGCCAGATCTTGCGCCGCCTGAGTGATTTGCGGCGTCACAAATGTGTAGGTCTTGCTCAGATCATAACACATACCGAACTTGATCGTGTCCTCGGCTGCATTCGCGGCCGACAGGCTTGTCAGCCCCATCACGGCTGCCGCAGCCAATCGTTTTACATAAGTTTTGGTTTTCATTGGTTGGTTCCTCCTCTGTGAATATTCAAACGCAAACGCTAGCTCAGCCAGCGCTTCCGTCTGCTGTAGTGCTTGATGTCGTGAAAATTCTTGCCTTCACCTCCACCGAGATAAAACTCCTGAATGTCGGAGTTTGCCTTCAGCGCCTCTGCCGAATCGTGCATCACGACGCGGCCATTTTCGATCAGATAGCCGTGCGAAACGATCTCCAGCGCGGCCAGCGCGTTTTGCTCTACCAGTAAAACCGACAGGCCATCTTCCTTGTTGATACGCTGGATAATTCCAAAAATTTCGGCCACCAGAAACGGAGCAAGCCCGAGGCTGGGTTCGTCCAACATCAACAGGCGCGGTTGGGTCATTAGCGCACGCCCGATGGCCAACATTTGTTGTTCGCCGCCTGACAGATACCCCGACTGTGATGCTTTGCGTTCCGCAAGGCGCGGAAAATATTCGTATATGCGGGCTTTTTCCGAATTCACCTTTTGGCGCGACATCGACATCGGCGCTGCCGCCTCAAGGTTTTCATCCGGTGTCATATGCTCGAATACCCGGCGGCCTTCAATGACGTGGCAGATACCCATCGCAACGCGGTCTTGCGGCAGGATGTTGCCGATAAGTTTACCGTCAAAGCAAATTTCCCCCCGGCTGACCTTGCCCCGTTCGGCCTTTAGCAATCCACTGATTGCTTTCAGGGTGGTGCTTTTGCCTGCTCCGTTGGAACCCAAAAGGGCAACCATTCCTCCACGGGGAACCTCGATCGAGACCCCTTTAATCGCGAGCAGAACTGAATCGTACAAAACTTCAATGCTGTTCAGAGACAGTATCTGGTCGGTCGCTGTGGTTTTAGGCTGTGCCATGTCGCCCCCTATTTCTTAAGCTGGTCAAAGGGCCAAACCATCAGGTAATCCCTGACATTGGCGTAGAGTTTTCCAAGCCCCAAGGGCTCGACCATCAGGAAGATGACAATCAGTGCGCCGTAGGCCGCGTTCGGAATGTGCGCTAGCGTTTCGATGCCTAAATCCAACCCCAAAAGATTAGCTCCCAATGAGAACAACTGGTTCACGACCCCGGGCATGAGCAGGATGAGTGCGGCTCCCAGATAGCTTCCAAGAATGCTGCCGAGCCCGCCCACAATCACCATCGCCAGAACCTGAATGGATACGTTCACGGCAAACTGTTCTGGGGCCGCAAGAAAGTAGAACGTCGACACTAGGATCGCGCCGCTGACACCTGCGATAAATGACGATGCGGCAAACGCGACAAGTTTATAGTAAAAACTGTTCACACCCAGAATAGCTGCGGCAAAATCCTTTTCCCGCACGGCAACCAAGGCCCGGCCCAATCCGGTGCGTCGCAGGTTGAGCATGAAGATCGTGACCAGAACGCACCAGCCGAATGCAACGTAATACAGACCTGCATCCGAGGTAATGTCCTGCCCCAACAACGCAAAGGTGGGCGATTGCAAGGACGCGTGCGATCCCCCTGCGATCGTTGGCGAATGGGTCAGTACCCAGTCCATCACGAACTGCATCGCAAGGGTTGTGAGGGCCAGGTAAAGCCCCTTGGTCCGCAGCGCCGCAAAAGCAAACAGACTTCCGATTACCGAAGAGGCTAGACCGCCTATAAGCAAGGCAAACTCCCATGGAATTCCGAATTTCGCCGCGTGAACAGCCGAATAGGCACCAACGGCCATAACGGCCGCATATCCCAGATGCAGTTGTCCGGCCCAACCCGTTACAAGGTTCAGTCCCAATACGGCCGCCGTCCAGATCAGCCAAGGCAGAATGTAACTGTTCAGATAAAGCGAACTGACCAGATAGGGTGCTGCGAGCCCGAGCAGCAAGAAGAACACAACGGCGTTGCGATCAGCCGGAACCGGGAAGAGCTTGCTATCAGAAACGTAACTATTGTGGCGAACACCTGAGAGACCGTAAAACATAATTTAGACCCTTTCGATGTCATGACGGCCAAACAGGCCATGCGGGCGGATCATCACCGTCAGGATCAACACGGCAGCGACAATCAGATCCCGGCTGCCACCTCCGACAATTTCATCTAGATAAAATGAACCGACACTTTCCAGAATGCCCAGAATGATACCGGCGACAATCGCGCCGATGATACTGTCCAGCCCGCCCAAAACGGCCACTGTCAGCCCCTTGAGCAGCAGGATCGACAACGACTGATCGACGCCCTGGATTTCGCCCCAAATCACACCGGTTGCCACCGCCACGATCGACGCCAGTCCCCAGGACAGGCCAACACCCCGTTCAACCGAAATACCCACAGACCAGGATGCCATATAATCGTCAGAAATGGCCCGCAAACGAATACCAAGCCGACTGCGGAAGAACAGAAAAAAGGCAACAAACAGGGCGAGCGCAACACTGGCACCGACAATGTGGATACGGCTAAGAAGCATGTCCCCCACAAAGAGCGGTTCATAGCTGACCCCCAAATCAACCGAACGCGAAGACCCGCCCCAAATCGCCAGGGTGGTGCCGCGCAGAAAGATGTCGATCCCCATTGTCATCATCAGGATCATTATGACCGGGCGCCCCGCCAATCTGCGCAGCGCAACTTTTTCGATGCCGATGCCTACAAAGAACATGATCACCGCCGCTAAAGGAATAGCCACCCAAAGCGGCAACCCCATATTGTGCGAAAATGCCAGCACCACATAGGCGCCCAACATGGTTAGGGCCCCCTGAGCCAAGTTTGGCACCGACGACGATTTGTAAATCAGGACAAGCCCAATTGCAAAAAGCGAGTAAAGCAGGCCTGTCAGCGCGCCATTCACTGTCAGCTCTGCCAGAAATACTAAATCCATTTTATATCTCCCTGATCAACAGGGTGCGTTCGACAGCCCCCGTTTCGCCTGTTTCGTACGTTACGACCGCTTTGACGTGAATATCGGCTGAACCGTTATAAAGCGCCTCGATCACCTGACCGTAGCGTTCTTCTACAACTTTGCGCCGCAGTTTACGGGTTCGGGTAATCTCGCCGTCATCCGGATCAAATTCTTTGTGCAATGATACATAGCGATGCAATTGCAGGCCTTCGGTCACCGCCTTGTTCACCCTAACAAATGCCTCTTTCACCAGTTCAGCCACCTCAGGTCTTTGGGAAAGATCCGCATAGGATACGTAGGGCACACCGTTGACTTCGGCCCAATGCCCGACCGCCTCAGCATCGATACAGATCATTGCCGTCAATTCGTCCCGTCCCGCGCCAACCACGGCGGCATCTTTGATGTAGGGGCTGAACTTGAGACGGTTTTCGATATAGTTGGGAACATATCGTTCGCCGCTTTTAGTAAAGACTACCTCGGATACGCGCCCCAGAACAACGAGATGGCCGTCGTCTTCCAGATAACCGGCGTCGCCGCTGTGCAACCATCCATCCTGCAATGCCTCGGCCGAGGCCGCCTCATTTTTGAAGTACCCTTTGAACACGCTGTCCGCTTTCATGAGGATTTCGCCATCGTCGGCAATCTTCACTTCGACGCCCGGCAAGGGCTTGCCGACGGTATGCAACTTCACCTCGCCAGGGGCCTGGATAGCGTTGAACGCGCTGTTTTCGGTCTGGCCGTAAAGCTGGCGCAATTTGATACCAAGGGCCCGGTAAAAAATGAAAGTATCTTCGCCGATAGCTTCACCACCGGTGAAGGCGCGTTTAAGGTGGATCAAGCCGAACTGGTCCTTGATCGGGCCAAAAATAAGTTTCTCGCCGACGAGCCGACCCAGCCGCTCAAAGGGTCCGCCACTGAGACCGTTCAGCTTGCGCCGTTCGGCCTCGACAGCCCGATCCATAAAGAAATGATAGAGCCATTTCTTTAGAGGCGTTGAATTCTCCATGCCCACCTGAATGGCAGTCAACATGTGATCCCAACTGCGCGGTGCGGCGAGATACAGGCTGGGTGCAATCTCGCGCAGGTCACGCTGCACGGTTTCCTGACGCTCCGGCACGCTGACGGTAAAGCGGAACGCGATCGCCGACGCCACCGTCAGAGCAAAGTCACCAACCCATGCCATTGGCAGATAGGCCAAAATTTCTTCGCCATATTCAAAAGCACCTCCGGCATGGGCATTGCGCGCACCCGACAACACATTTTTTTGGCTCAGCACGATCCCCTTAGGCTTGCCCGTCGTACCCGAGGAATGCATGAACACCGCCGGATCTTCTGGCTTGGACTCCTCAATCAGGTGCCGACGCAAATCCGGATCGGCAGACAGCCTCTTGGCACCCGCTTCCACCAGGCTTTCCCACGACTGCAGGCCAGGCGCATCATAGAGATTCAACCCGCGCGCCTCATCGTAAACGATAGATGCCACCGACGTTCCAGCGTCGCGCAGCTCAAGGATCTTGTCGACCTGTTCTTGATCTTCGACCAAAGCGGCTACAACGTGGGCTTCCCCAAAGAAATGCTTCAACTCGTCAAGCGTCGCGCCGGGATAGGCCGGCATGGCATAGGCGCGCAGCATCGACATCGCGGTCATTCCAGCATAAAGTCTCACGCGGTTGTCACCCAGAATAATGACCGCGTCACCGGGCTTCACGCCCAGGGCCATGAAGCCGGCGGCGCAGCGCAGCACCTCCTCAGCATAGGCAGACCAGGTCACTTCCCGCCAGATACCACGGTCTTTCTCGCGCATCGCAATATCATTGCCATACTCTCTTGCATTGCGCATCAGAAGGCGCGCAATCGTATCGTCCCCGGCGTTTGGCACGGCCTTTAGAACGGTGGATGAAGGATTATTCGCCATGTGCGCCTCCGATATAGGCCTCGATAACGCGCGGATTTTTAATGACTTCTCTTGGGATGCCGCTGGCAATCATTTCGCCATAATTCAGCGCCAACATTCGGTCACAGATCCCGATGATAACGTCCATATGATGCTCGATCAGCAGGACACTGACGCCGCGCTCGGCGCGAGCATCCAGAATGAACCGCGCCATGTATTCTTTTTCTTCTTGGTTCATCCCGGCCATCGGTTCATCCAGTATCAGAAGATGCGGTTCGGCCACCAAAGCACGGGCCAACTCCACACGTTTCTTCAACCCGATCGGGATTCCGTCGACCAACTCGTGCCGGATGCTTTCCAGTTGAAGAAAGTCGATTACCTCTTCCACGACTTCTCGGTTGGCAATTTCCTGGGGCCGCGCCAACCACCAGTATAGCGCCGTGCGGATCACGCCAGGGTTCATATGGATGTGACGCCCCAATAAAATATTGTCGAGCACGCTCATTCCGTTGAACAGCGCAAGGTTCTGGAATGTCCGCGCAACTCCCATGCCCGCAACCTTGTGCGGCGCGGTTCCAGTAATATCCCTACCGCCCAACAGGATCTTCCCCTTTTGTGGCGGGTAAAAGCCGGTGATCGCGTTGGTCAGCGTCGTCTTTCCACTGCCGTTGGGACCGACAAGACCGAAGATTTCGCCTTTCTCAAGCCTCAGATCCACGCCCGATACTGCGACAAGCCCGCCAAACCGCCGCTCTACGCCGATGCATTCCAAAACCGGCACCTGGCCGCTGCCTGATGTTACAGGTCCATTCATCCGTGCGCGCCTCCCAGCAAATCAAAACTCACCATCCCGCCGTTCTCTCTCTCAGTCTATCTTGAAGTAATCAGGACGTCCCGTCGGCCAGGGATCACCCCACATCTGCTGACCGCCATCTATGTTTAGAACCTCTCCGGTTATAAATTTGCCCGACGGTGCCGCCATATAAACAACTCCTTCGGCAACATCCCATTCGTCGCCCGCCCGGCGCATGGGGTTGAATTCCTTGAACGTCGCAGCCCCCTCGGGCGGATAATTGCCAAACCCGGTGCTTTCGCAGCACCCCGGAGCCACACAGTTGACACGGATGCCATGCGGCGCCCATTCGACCGCAACGGATTTGGACAGGAATATCACCCCGGCGCGTGCCGCGGCGGTATGCGCGATGCCAGGCATTCCGCGCCAGACATCAGCGACGATGCTGACAATATTGCCGTTGGTCCCGGTCTCGACCCATTTTTTCGCAGCCGCCTGCATCATCCACCATGTGCCGTTCAGATTGGTGTCTATCACCGCGTTCCAGCCCTTTATGGAAAAGTCCAAGGCCGGCTGCGGAAACTGTCCGCCTGCGTTGTTGACCAGAACATCAAGCCGACCGAACCTTTCATGAACTACTTCCACAAAGGCTGCGGCCTGTTCAGGATCACGGATCGTCATTTCCCGTGTCAGCACATCGCCGCCAAACGAGCGCAGAAATTCCGCAGCGCTTTCTAGCTTGTCAGGGTTACGCCCGCAGATCGCCAAAGTCGCACCCAAGCGCGCAAACAATGACGCAATAGCCAAGCCAAGTCCGCCGCCCGCACCAGTTACAACGACTGTCCGACCGTCAAAGAGGCCCGGCGCGTAGACAGTATCCCTCTCCCGTAGTTCGGTTCGTGTGAACCCAAAAACCGGCTCTTGCGAGTCAGTCATTTTTCCTCCCCCTGCCAGCAATTTCGCCAGCCTTTCGCAAAACCTAACACGCGTTAGATTTCTTGGCAAGATTTATGTGATCTCTCAAATTAGGTGTATTTTACTGAGTTGCGTTTAGCTGACGCAGCATGCGAAGCGGCTCGTAGACAATACATTCGCTGCCATCCGCCTTGAGCACCCGGTTTCGGCTGCGCACCAGACCACGTCCCGGCCTAGATGTTAGACGGGCCTCGATAATTTCGACTTCAACGTGGATTGTATCACCGACAAAAGTAGGCCCCTTCACACTGAAATCAGCATGAAGAAACGCCAGACCCGTGCCCTCCATCGTGTGCGTCAGCAGCCCCTCGGCCATTGCGTAAACCATCACACCAGGCACCACCCGCCCATGCGCCGCAGCGCCGTCGCGGGCATGCTCAGTATCGGTGAACAATGATTCCGTCATCCACATCAGGTTACAGAACCCAACAAGGTCAGCCTCGGTCACTGTCCGGCTGCGGGTTTCGAAGCGGGCACCAATCTCGACTTCATCGAAATAGAAGCCGGTGGTGCGCAATACATCTTTCATAGTGGCCCCTTTCAGTAGGATTTTGGCAGCCCAAGCGCCTTTTCGGCAATGAACGACATCAGCATATGCGGCGTCACCGGTACGATGTGGAACAACAACGCCTCGCGGACCAGCCGCTCAACATGATATTCCTTGGCGTATCCAAAACCGCCAAACGTCATCTGCGCAGTCTGCGTCGCCTCCACTGCGGCTTCCGCTGCCAGCAGCTTTGCAGCATTCGCCTCGACACCACATGGCTCGCCCGCATCATACAGAGCCGCGGCATGCATCACCATCAGATTAGCGGATTCGACCCTGGCCCAGGCTTTGGCAAGCGGATGCTGGATGCCCTGATTCTGCCCGATCGGACGGCCGAAGACATAGCGTTCCTTTGCATATTCCGACGCCCGTTTGATCGCGTTTCGCGCAATGCCGACGCATTCCGCCGCCACCAGTATGCGTTCGGGATTCAGACCGTGTAGGATCTGGCGGAACCCTTGGCCTTCTTTGCCGATCATATCCTCGGCTGGAACAGGCAGCCCGTCGATGAACACCTCATTGGAATCTACCGCTTTGCGGCCCATTTTTTCGATCTCGCGCACGTCCACAAAGGTCCGGTCCAGCGTCGTGTAAAACAGGGTCAACCCCTCGGTGGGCTTTGTCACCTCTTCCAGCGGCGTGGTGCGGGCCAACAACAGCATCTTGTGAGCCACCTGCGCGGTTGAAATCCAGACCTTCTGGCCATGCACCACATAACGGTCGCCCTGTCGGATTGCCCGTGTCTTGAGCTTTGTTGTATCCAGCCCCGTCGTCGGTTCGGTTACCGCAAAACAGGCCTTTTCGCGCCCCTTCAGAAGCGGCACCAGCATCCGCTGTTTTTGCTCCGGGGTGCCGAATTTTACCACTGGATTGAGCCCGAAAATGTTCATGTGGATGGCCGACGCACCGCTGGCACCACCGCCCGATTCCGCGATGGCCTGCATCATGATTGCCGCCTCGGTTATGCCCAGTCCGGCACCGCCGACCTCTTCCGGCATTGCGATACCCAGCCAGCCGCCATCCGCCAAAGCCTTGTGTAAGTCGTGGGGGAAGCCCCCATTGCGGTCTTTTTCCAGCCAGTATTCATCATCGAAATCGGCACAGATACGCAAAACGGTGTCGCGGATTTCCTGCTGCGCCTCAGTATACCGATAAGTCATTCTTTTTCCTCGGATTCTTGCGGCATGCCCACCACCCCTGACGAGGCCAGCGCCGCGATTTCTTGTTCGTTCAAACCCAGATCGCGCAACACTGCGTGGCTGTCGGCGGCCTCGGCCCGGCCAAGCCAGCGTACGCTTCCCGGCGTGTCTGACAGGTGCGGCACCGCGCCGACCACCCGTGTCTGTTCTCCCGCTACATCCACGATGTCGCCGCGATGGGCGATCTGCGGATGGTTCACAATATCCTCGACGCTCAAAACCCTCGCAGCAACCGCGTCGTTTTTTGTAAACTCGGCCTGCACAGTGTCAAAATCACGCGCCCCAATGAACTTCTGAAGCGCGTCAAAAACCTCGGCCATATTGGCGCTGATCCCGGCCATTGTGGCAAAGCGCGGATCGTCGGCAAATGCATCCCCGGCCGCCGTGCGCAACAGACGCCGAGCGGTTTCTGCCCCGCCTGCGGATACCGTGACCCAGACACCGTCGCTGGTGCGGAACATACCGCCGGGGGCAAAGTCCATCGGTTGGCGAAGACCGTTGCGCAGCGGCGACACGGCCGCGCCTGTCAGCGCCGGCACGTGATAGTCGATCAGCCGCAACAGCCCCTCGAACACCGCGAGGTCGATGACCTGCCCTTTTGCGGTTCCATTGCCACGCGCGTGCAGCGCCAGCATGACACCCAGTGCGCCCATCAGCCCGGTGGTCGAATCCGCCGCCGGAAACCCTGGATGCATCGGCGGCCCGTTGGGGTATCCCGTCAGATGTGCCAATCCGCTCATGGCTTCGGCTGCGCGACCAAAGGCCGGCGTCTTTTTCATCGGGCCTTCCTGCCCATAGCCCGAAATACGCAGGATGATCAGATCCGGGTTCCATCTGTGCAACACGTCGGGTCCGATATCAGCGCGTTCCAGCACGCCGGGCCGGAAATTCTCAACTAAAACATCACTGACTTCGACCATGCGGCGCAGAATTGCGCGTCCTTCAGGGGTCTTCCAGTTAAGCGCCAAAATGCGTTTGTTGCGCGCCAGTGTTTTCCACCACACACCCAGCCCGTCATCCTGCGCCTTGGGGCCGAGATCGCGCATCATGTCACCGCCGCGCGGGTTTTCAACCTTGATCACCTCGGCACCGAAATCGGCCAACAAAGTCGCCGCCAGCGGTCCGGCGATCACATGACCAAGTTCGATGATACTAATGTTTTTCAACGGTCCTTGTGACACGCACACACTCTCCTTGGTCATTCAACAGCGGCGGCTATTTAGATTACAAAACCCCCGCCGCAGATCACATATTGCCCGGAAATGAAGTTCGATTCCGGCGCACAAAACAGATAGACAGCCCCTGCGGCTTCCTCGGGTGTGCCGACACGGCCCAGTGGAATAGACGTTTCCATCTGGCTTAACAGATCGGGGCTGACACCGACGCGGATGTCCTTGCCTTCAACCTTGATCGTGCTGTCCCCCTTGGCGCTGCCTTCGGTCAGGCGCGTGCGGATCGGGCCAAAGGCCACGGCATTGACGTTGACCTTGTATCGGCCCCACTCTTTTGCCATCGTTCTGGTCAGTCCGATGATGCCGGCCTTGGCAGCAGAATAGTTGATCTGCCCCGCATTGCCGCCGGTTCCGGCGATGGACGAAATATTCACAACCTTGCGAAACACTTCCTGCCCCGCTTCAGCTTCGGCGCGGGCCTTGTCGCGGAACACTGGCGCGGCGGCTCTAAGAATCTGAAAGGGTGCTGTCAGATGAACATCTATGATGGCATGCCATTGCTCATCCGTCATTTTCTGGACTACGCTGTCCCAAGTATAGCCCGCGTTGTTAACGATTATGTCCAGCCCGCCGAAGGCATTAACGCCGGTATCAACGAACCGTTGGGCAAAGCCATCTTCGGTCACCGACCCGGCGCAGATCGCGGCCTCACCGCCCATGTCACGGATCATTTCAGCGGTTTGCGCCGCCGGATCCGCATCCAGATCGTTGACCACGATCCGCGCACCTTCGGAGGCCAATTTCAAAGCGATCTCGCGGCCAATGCCGCGTCCAGATCCGGATACCAGCGCGACGCGCCCGTCAAGCCTAGCTGTCATGTCTGTCCTCCCCAACCACAGCGTCCGTGCAAATGCGCCGCCCTCATACCGCCTCGTACAGCGTCACAACACAAGCGCCCCCTAGGCCCAGATTATGTTGAAGCGCCAGCCGCGCCCCCGAAACCTGCCGGGCATCGGCCGTGCCGCGCAATTGCTGCACCAGCTCGGTGCATTGCGCGAGACCCGTGGCCCCCAACGGGTGCCCTTTAGACAAAAGTCCGCCCGACGGATTGGTTACATATTTGCCGCCATAGGTATTGTCGCCATCATCAACGAACTTTCCGGCCTCGCCACGACCGCAAAGGCCAAGCGCCTCGTAGGTGATCAACTCATTATGGGCAAAACAGTCGTGCAGCTCGACGACGTTGATGTCATCGGGGCCGATGCCTGCGGCCTCATAGACCTGATTGGCGGCCTTTTTAGCCATGCTGGCGCCAACAACCTCGCGCATATCGTGGGCATTGAAGGTTTCCGGCCCGTCGGTGGTCATCGCCTGTGCCGCAATCCGGACAGAGGAATCCAGCCCGTGTTTGTCGGCAAACGCCTTTGAACAGATAATTGCCGCCGCCGCGCCGCAGGTCGGCGGGCAAGCCATCAACCGAGTCATGACACCGGGCCAAACCACTTTGGCGGCCAGAACCTCTTCGGCGGTTACCTCAGTGCGAAACAGGGCGACCGGGTTTTTTGAGGCGTGCCGACTAGACTTGGCGCGGATCTTGGCGAATGTTTCCAGGGTGGTGCCAAACTCGTCCATATGCGCCTTGCCGGCACCGCCGAAATACCGCAGCGCCAGCGGGATCTCAGGACTGCCAACCAGATCGTCGGTTTCGTCGTCAAACGATTGGAATGGGCTTACCCGATCCTCGAACACCGACCCGATCGCGCCAGGCTTCATCTGCTCAAATCCTAAGGCCAGGACGCACTCGACCGCCCCACTTTCAACGGCCTGACGCGCCAGAAAAAGCGCTGATGACCCTGTGGAGCAGTTGTTGTTGACGTTCAGAATGGGAATGCCGGTCATGCCCACTTGATACAAGGCCCGCTGACCACAGGTGCTGTCACCATAAACATAGCCGACATAGGCCTGCTGGATCAGGTCGTAGGACAATCCGGCATCCTGCAGCGCGCTGCGGGTGGCCTTTGCCGCCATCACGTCATAGCTTTCCGACGCGCCGGGTTTCTGAAAGGGGACCATTCCGACCCCGGTTACATAAGCCTTGGTGGACATTGAAGCCTCCCCTGATCAAAATCAGTTTCTCGTACGTATAGGACGGAAACGGTATTGGAATTTATCTAACACATGTTAGAATAATTGCAATAGGTGGAGAAAAGCTATGTGCAAGGACCCTCTGAACCGGTTGAGCAGCGGCACCGTAGCGTCATCCCTCGGGCATGCACCTCAAAGCGCATCACGGACGGATGTTTACCAGCTTTTCCGCAATCGTGGGTCAGCTTTACCAGATGCCATCGCAATCGAGGACTCTGACGAACGGACGACTTATGCCGCTTTGCTTTGTCGTGTCGACCAGCTGGCCGGGCACTTAGCGGGACTCGGCCTGAACACCGGAGAGCGAATCGCAGTATTGTCACGCAACCGACGCGAATATGTCGAGGTCCAACTGGCCGCCGCCGCCACGGGCTTGATCGTCGCTTGCCTGAACTGGCGGCTTCTGGCCGCGGAATTGCGCCATTGCGTAACTCTGGTTTCCCCGCGCCTGATTATTACCGAACTCGATCTGCAAGAATTGCTCGACCAGACCCCGAATATCCCGACACTGACCTTGGGCCGCGAATACGAGGACGCCCTGACGCAGGCCCCCCATTTCACCCCGGTCCCACAAGACCCCGAAAACGGGCTGGTCATTCTGTATACCAGCGGCACCACTGGCCTGCCCAAGGGGGCAGTCCTAAGCCATCGAGCGATGATTGCCCGCGCGTCAGTCTTTGCCGCCGAACTAGGCCTTGCCCCAACGGACGCATTTGTCGCTTGGGCGCCAATGTTTCATATGGCCTCGACCGATCACGCTCTGTCCACGCTTTTGCGCGGTGGCACCGTATTTATGATCGACGGCTATGATCCGGATGCTATATGCAGGTCCATTGAAACGCATCGCATTGGCTGGCTGGTTCTGATCCCCGGCATGATCGAATCATTCATCGCCCATTTTAAAGAAAAAGGAATTACACCCATAGGTATTCGAGTCTGCGGTGCCATGGCAGATCTAGTTCCGCCGCATCAGATCTCCGAGATTACCACGTTATTGAATGCGCCTTATCTGAACAGTTTTGGCTCTACCGAAACCGGGTTGCCACCCGCCACGCGCTCTACAATCCCGATTGGCGTAACGCCTCAAACCCTGTCCAAGCAAATTAGCGCATTTTGTGAAATACGTCTGGTGGACGAAACCGACCAGGACGTGCCTGTCGGCACCCCCGGAGAGCTGTTGATGCGCGGGCCGACGTTGTTTTCCGGCTATTGGAATGCCGACGCCACCAATACCGAGGCGTTTCGCGATGGTTGGTTCCACTTGGGCGACGTGTTCCGACGCAATGCAGACGGAACACTGGGTTTCGCTGACCGGGCGAAATATCTCATCAAGACCGGCGGCGAGAACGTCTACCCCGCCGAGATCGAACGCGTGCTGATGGCCGATCCCAACGTCACCGACGCAGCCGTAGTCCGGGTGCCTGACGATCGCTGGGGCGAAGCGCCGGTGGCTTTTGTCTCACGCTCTGGCGACACTGCAACCCAGGACACGCTAATGGCCGCCTGCCGCGCCTCGCTCGCGACCTACAAGTTACCCCGCGAAATTCACTTTATTGCCTTTGAGGATTTTCCAAGGTCAACCAGCGGTAAAATCCAGCGGCACGTTCTGGAATCGTCATTACGCGCCGATCCAGGGGCAATCGAATTGCAAGAGCTAACCCGACCGGAAACGTAGATCGTTCATGAAAGCTTCAACATTGGCAAAGATACTCTGCCGACGTTGCGGCTTGGCGTAACGTCGGCCCTTGATCTTTTTTCTAACATATGTTTGATTTTCCTTGATGGCCAGACAACGGGTCCATTCCGGAAGGACGAAAATGAACGCTCACACTGGACCGTCGATTGAAGATATCGCCGCGATCAAAGCCAATTACGCCCTGAACGACGAACAGCGCGCCATCATCGACCATGTCGATCGTGTGGCGCGTGAAATCCTGCATCCGTTACAGGAAAAGATGGATGCCGAGGAATGGTGGCCAGAAGATTTATTTTCAAAAATGGGAGAGCTGGGCCTGCTGGGGATTACGGCACCGGTTGAACTCGGCGGCAGCGGCCAGGATGAGTTCACTCAGGCCCTGGTGTCGGAAATCTTGTCGAAATGGAACCCGGCCGTGGGTCTGTCACACGGGGCGCATGACAATCTGTGTCTGAACAACCTTCTGCGCAACGGGTCGCAAGGCCAGATCGAACAATACGTTCCCGGCCTGTGCAACGGCACACTGGTCGGAGCGCTTGGGCTGACAGAGCCGGGTGCCGGGTCGGACGCACTGGGGTCTATGGCGACGACTGCGGTGCGCGACGGCGACGACTATGTGCTGAACGGCACCAAAATCTATATCACCAATGGACCGATCGCAGATATCGTCCTCGTTTATGCCAAGACCGACAAATCCAAAGGTGCCAAGGGCATTTCCGCCTTTATTGTCGAAACGGCTACACCCGGCTTCACGGTGGCGCAGAAACTCGACAAAATGGGCTTTCGTGGCTCTCCCACTGGCGAGCTTGTTTTCCAGGATTGCCGCGTGCCCGCCGGTAATATGATCGGGGCGGAAAACACTGGCGTTTCAGTGGTAATGAGTGGGCTGGACCTAGAGCGCGCCATGGTTGCGTCAATGTGCGTGGGTATGGCCGAACGGGCATTGGAACTGGCACTGGAATACTCGCAGCTGCGTGAGCAGTTCGGCAAGCCAATTTCACAGTTCCAGATGATGCAGTCCAAACTGGCCGAAATTTATGTCGATGTCGAAAGCGCGCGCGCCATGAGCTATCGCGCGCTGGCCGCCTGTGTTGGCTTGCCAAGAGGCGCGGGCGGGCGCGGTGAAATTCACAAGCTGACTGCCGCTGCCTGCCTTTATGCCGCCGAAGCCTTCAACCGGTCTGTCACAGCAGCCTGCCACATCCATGGTGGGTCCGGCTATATGCAAGACACTGAGATCAACCGCCTGTACCGCGCCAACAAGCTGTTGGAGATCGGTGCCGGCACGAGCGAGGTGCGTAAGATCATCATCGCCGAAGAACTTTTGCGCGGATAGGAGCAAGAACATGACCACGCATCTGCGCGACAACGCACCCAGCCACTTTGTCACCACCGACCAACAGGCCCTTGCTGATCAGGCCTACCGATTTTTCCAGTCTGAATTCCACCACCTGAACGCAGAAATGGATGACACTGACGACCTGCCCGCATCGGTTTTCCCGAAGCTGGGGGAGATGGGGTATCTTGGCTTAAATGTTTCGCCCGAATACGGCGGTGCCGGGCTCGATTTTACATCGGCTTGTGTCATCACCGAAGAGCTGTCTCGTGCAAACGCCGCGATCGGCCTTAGCCAGGTCGCGCATGACAATCTGTGCGTCAACAACATTTATCGTAACGCCAATGATGAACTGCGGCGCAAATTCTTGCCGGGGCTATGTGAAGGCAAACTGATTGGTGCATTGGGGCTGACCGAACCGGGTGCCGGGTCGGACGCCCTAGGCTCGATGCGCACCACCGCCCGCAAGGATGGCGGCGACTACGTCCTGAACGGCACCAAAATCTATATCACCAACGGTCCGATCGCAGACATCGTTCTTGTTTACGCCAAAACCTCGCCAGAAAAAGGTGCCAAGGGGATTTCTGCGTTCATCGTTGAAGCGGGGACACCCGGCTTCAAAGTCGCTCAAAAGCTGAACAAAATGGGCTTTCGCGGCTCGCCTACCGGCGAGTTGGTTTTTGATGAGTGCCGTGTCCCCGTGGAAAATATGGTGGGCCTGCCCGATACAGGCGTTGCCATCACCATGAGCGGGCTTGATCTAGAGCGCGCAATCGTCTGTTTCAACGCAATGGGTATCGCCCGTCGCGCTCTGGAGATATCCATCGACTATGCCAAGACGCGGCAGCAATTTGGAAAGCCAATCGCCAGTTTCCAGATGGTTCAGGGGATGTTGGCCGACATGTACACAGAAATAGAGGTCGCCCGGACGCTGTCCTTTCGTACTGCGGCAATGTGCGAGGGTCTCGAAGAGGGCGCAGGTGGGCGCGGCGAGATTCACAAATTGACCGCCGCTGCGGTTTTTAAAGCCGCTGCGGCGACATCGTTTGTGCTGGACAGGGCGGTGCAAATTCACGGTGGCGCGGGCTATATGCGCGACACCGAGGTGAACCGGCTCTACCGCACTGGCCGCGTTCTCGAGGTCGGTGCAGGCACGCAGGAAGTGCGCAAGCTGATCATCTCTGGCGAACTTCTGAAAAACTGACGGGCTAGCAACATGATTTCACAGACACACCCACGTTATGCGCCCGACCTGATGGCCGGTCAGGTGGCGCTTGTCACCGGATCGGGCTCTGGCATGGGGCGGGCAACCGCGCTGGAAATGGCCGGTTGCGGGGCGCGATTGGCCCTGTTCGCACGCCGGTCGGAACCATTGGAAGAAACCGCCGAAATGATCCGCGCGCGTGGCGGCGACGCCTTTGTCGTGCCCGGCGACACCCGCGACGAGGACACCATCGAAGCCGCCATGCTGAAGATCAAGGACCACTACGGACAGCTGGACGTCCTGGTCAACAATGCGGGCGGCCAATATATCGCCGCAGCACGTGACATTACCAACAAAGGGTTCGAGGCGGTGATCCGCAACAACCTCATCGGTTCGTGGCAGATGACGCGTGCGGCGGCCGATCATTTCATGTTTGAACGCGGCGGGTCGGTGGTGTTCGTCACAGCGATTTCCGCACGCACGGCACTAACCGGATTTACCCACACCGTTGCGGCGCGTGCCGGTGTCACCGGCATGATGAAAACGCTGGCAGCCGAATGGGGCGAATATGGCATCCGGCTGAACTGTGTCGCTCCCGGCACAATCAAGACCGACGCCCTTGGCCGCTATCCGATTACGTCCGAGCAGTGGCAAATGCTGAACCGCTCGGTCCTGAACAGGATGGGCACAGCCGAAGATATATCGGGCATGATCATCTATCTTGCCTCCAGGTTGGGTGGCTTCATCACTGGCGAGGATGTTTACGTCGATGGCGGTGAAACGCTTCACCTGGGCCACGACGCCCGCGATATGATCAACCCTGAACTGTTTGAACAAAGAAAACGCGGCGACGGCAAAGAATAACTGCCCCACCCCACACTGAAAAGGAACGCAGATGACCGATCCGATCGTCCTGCTAGACATTAAAGACCGTATTGCAACGGTCACCCTGAACGACCCCGACCGGCGCAACCCGATCACCGGCAATAACATGATCGAGGCTATGCTGGACGTCTTTGATCAGGTGCAGCGCAACCCGGATGTCAGCGTGATGGTCCTGACCGGGGCGGGGTCCGCCTTTTGCGCCGGTGGCGACATTAAGGCCATGCACAACAAAACCGATCAATTTGGTCTACCGCCTCTTGACGTCGCGGAGAGCTATATCAATGGAATTCAGCGTATCCCGATCGCGCTTTATAATCTGGATGTTCCGACAATCGCTGCTGTGAACGGCGCGGCGGTCGGTGCCGGGTGTGACCTGACCATGATGTGCGACATGCGGATCGCCTCGGAGAAGGCAAAGTTCGGTGAAGTCTTCCTCAACCTGGGGATTATCCCCGGCGATGCGGGCAGTTGGTTTCTGATCCGTCGGCTGGGCTATCAGATGGCAGCCGAACTGACGTTTTCGGCGCGGATGATAGACGCGGCCGAAGCGCTGGACCTTGATATGGTGCTAGAGGTTGTGCCCCACAACGATCTGATGGCCAGGGCGCGCGCAAAAGCCGCCGTCATTGCCGCCAAGCCGCCGCGCACGGTGCGCACCGCCAAAAGGTTGTTGCGTAATGCCGAGCGCATGGATCTGCCTGATTTTCTGAACACCGCTGCCGCCTATCAGGCACTCATGCACCAAACCGGTGACCATCACGAAGCACTGTCGGCTTTCCTGGAAAAGCGTCAGCCGACATATTCGGGGAAATAGGGCATGCTGCAATGAGTGATACCAAAGATGCAGAACGGTTTGCGATGATCGCAAGCGTCTGGAATTCGAGGGCCAAGGGCCTGATCGCCGAGATGGACTTAAAGATCGAACGCGCCGACCGGCAAGGCGTTGAAATACGGATGCCATTCAACCCAGATTTCTGTTTGGATGAAGAAGGCACAATGTTGCACGGCGGTGTCCTGACGGCCCTGCTCGACAGCGCCTTTGGGCTAGCCAACTTTCTGGCGATCGACGACGTCCAGACAATGGCAACCCTCGATCTGCGTGTCGATTATCTGCGCCCGGCAAGTTCGCGTGCCGACGTCATTGTGTTTGCCGATTGCTACCGGCAGACCCGACACATCGCATTCGGAACCGGAAAAATTTGGTTTGACACCGCTGATTGCGAAGAGGTCGCCCGAGGATCGGCGACCTTTGCCCTGACACGCGGAAAGGGCAGTTTGTTGGATAAAATGAATACAGGAGGCCCAGGCGGATGAAGCTCAGCGACATACAGGCGCGATGTGATCGTGTGCCGTTCTTCCGTCACTTGGGTTTTTCAGTAACTGAAGCCAACGACACGCATTTTGTGGCACGTATGCCATTCGAACAGCGACACATAGGCAACCCCGTACTTGATACATATCATGGCGGGATAATTGCCAGTTTTATGGAAATAATTGCCTCATTGACCGTGTTGGACGATCTAGAATCACCCCCACCAAAACCGATCAATCTGACCGTTGACTATCTTCGACCCGGGCTGCCGGGAACGTTGAACACACGCGCCACGGTCTCGCGTAAAGGTCGGCGAATGGCAAGCGTCGAAACCATTGCCTGGCTGGAAGATGAGGGAAAGCCAGTCGCAAAGGGCCTATTCCACTTTCTGTTGGTCTGACCCCAACGGACCCTCAAAAGGGCACCTCCAAAAATTGCCCCGGCCTTGGCGCTCCGATATGATGGGACAGTGACCAGGCAGTGGGAGATGCATTGATGGCACAGACGGGACCTGCTGATCTTTCTGACTGTTATGCAAAGCGGCACGTGAATAAAGACCCGCTGGTCGAAATTGACGCGTTGGGGCCGTGGGAGGAGTTTCGCTCAACTCTAGACCGGGTCAGCCGCAAACCGGATGCGGATCACAAGTCACGCGCCGGGTGCCCGCCGATAGACGCAGTTCTGACGGTCGCAGGCTGTTCCCGCTGCCCCGTAGTCGCGAAAACAATCAAAACAGAGGAGCCAAAGATTTAGGCGCAATAAAACTACGAAAGGGTCCCGCCCAATACTCAAATAAGATCTTTCGCGCTCCACAGACAGAAGCATTTCAGGACCACCGAACCCTTTTACCCTACCATTTTCCTTCCGCCAGCACCGATGTGCGCACCAGCATTTATGTACTGGTGCCCAACAATTCATAACTCTTGCGATTTCAGGGCAGACTATAGGACTTCAATCCCCCAGTTTTTCTATTGCAATCGCGATCCCCTGACCGCCCCCAATACACATTGTGATCAGAGCCTTCGTTCCACCAAAACTGTCAAGGGCATTGAGGGCTTTCAGAGTCAGGATCGCTCCAGTGGCGCTAATCGGATGGCCAAGCGCGATTGCTCCGCCGTTCGGATTTACCTTTTCCGGATTCAAACCAAGCACTTTATTCACAGCCAGGGCCTGCGCAGCGAACGCCTCGTTTGATTCTATCACGTCGAAATCAGCGATGTTCAGCCCGGTGCGTGCGCATAGCGCCTGTACGGCCGGAATTGGGCCGATCCCCATAACTTCGGGGTCCACTCCGGCAATCGAGTAACCCAAAATGCGCGCCCGCGGCTGCAGACCAGCTTTTTTTGCTGCGTCAGCCCGTGCTAGAACCATCGCGGCAGCACCATCGTTAATCCCGCTGGCATTTCCTGCTGTCACGCTGCCGCCCTTGCGGAACACGGGCTTCAGCCCGGCCAGCGCCTCCGCAGTCGTCGCCTTAGGGTGTTCATCTGTGTCAAACACAGCAGTGCCTTTGCGGGTTTTCAATTCAACTGCCGTGATTTCTCGCTTAAAGCTACCATCACCAATCGCTCTTGCCGCGCGGGCTTGGCTGGTCAGCGCAAAGGCGTCTTGGTCAGCCCGTGTAATTTGCAGCTCAGTCGCCACGTTTTCGGCCGTAACACCCATATGCCCGGATCCAAAAGGGCACGTCAGCGCGCCTAACATCATGTCCACCGCGGTGATATCACCCATTTTCTGTCCCCACCGCGCCTGCGGAATGATATGGGGGGAGCGGCTCATACATTCAGCGCCGCCTGCAAGGGCGAAATCGGCGTCGCCCAACATCAACGACTGCGCGGCCGAAACAATCGCCTGAGCGCCGGATCCGCACAACCTGTTGACATTCATTGCGGGGGCGCTTGCCGGCACACCAGCCTGCATTGCGACCACGCGCGACAAGTACATATCCCGTGGCTCGGTATTAATGACGTGACCAAACACCACCTGGCCGATTTGATCAGCCTTTAAACCTGAACGTTCTAGCGCCGCTTTGGCTACAATTGTTCCCAGTTCGATTGGCGAGGTTCCTGCAAGGCTACCCCCGAAAGTACCAATGGCGGTGCGTGCGCCATCAAGAATTACAACGTCTGTCATGTATCTTCCATTTCTTCTGCTTTAGTTTCACCGTAGTTAGAGCATCTGATTGAATGCCGTCGTTCCGCCGACAATCACCACTGCAAGCTATTCGGCAGGGTGGATAAGTTTAGAAAGTTCACTTTGCCGTTTGGACAAGTTGATTGTTTCGGTCGCGACAAGCCGGTCCCCCGCAAAGGCATGCACTTCCGTCTCAACCCCGTTTTTCCCATTGAACGCAACCAGCTTGTCGTAACGCGTGAGCCCGCCCAACCCCTGAAGCTTCATCCCCAATAGATCGGACCAGAACCGTGGTGGCGCAGCGTCGGGAATGCGAACGCCACAGATGCTGCTTGCTGCGATCTGAGCCTGAACCATAGCATTGTGGATTGTCTCAATGCGTATCCGACCGCCATAATAGGAGTTTTCGGCTGCGGCACAGTCGCCGATTGCGTAGATGTCGGGATCCGAACTGCGCATGGCCTCATCGACTATGATTCCATTGTCGCAAAGCAACCCAGCGTGGACGGCCAAACCTTGGTTCGGCAAGGCTCCGATGCCGACGACGACCAGATCTGCCGCCACTGCTTCACCGCTTTCCAGAATGCAGGTCCGCGCCTGCCCGTCAACGCCATCTATCCGGGCCAATCTGGCGTTCAGAGCAAACCGGATGCCAGCGGCCTTAAGCTGCCTTGTGATAACATTGGTGGCCGAAGGTGTGGCGACCCGCGCCATCACACGTCCAGCGGATTCGATTACCGTGACCTGCTTGTCTAGTGCAACCGCAGCGGAGGCAACTTCCAGCCCGATCACGCCGCCGCCAAGGATAGCCACCGATTTTGCGCTACGTAGCGATTTGTGCAGGCGCGTGGCGTCAGACAAATTACGCAGATAGCAAACATTGCTCAGACCTGCACCGGGACAGCGCAGGCGCCGTGCGCTGGACCCGGTCGCAAGAATAAGTTCGTCATAGGGATAATGAACGCCCGCTTTTGTCAGGACGGCCTTGGCAGTCCGATCTATCGCTACCACTCCTTGACCCATTTCCAAGGTGATACCGTTCGTTGGAAAAAACGCCCCAGGCTTCAATAGCGTCGCTGCGGGCGGCTTATCTTTTGCAAGAAAAGCCTTCGACAGGGGCGGCCTTTGGTAGGGGGCAACGGATTCAGCCCCCAATATCACGACCTGCCCCTCAAAGCCCTGCTGACGCAGCGCTGATGCCGCATTCACACCAGCGGTTCCGGCCCCTACTATCACGATCTTATCCAAGTTATCCTGCATTTCAGTTCTTTCCGCGTTGGGTCATATCAGGTTACGCGCCTGTGCTTCGGTGACCGCCTGTACGCGACTGCGCACATTGAGATCGGCGAATATTTTTCTCATGTGCCATTTCACGGTGTCTTCACGCACTAAAAGCCGGTCGGCAATCTGCTTGTTGGACAGACCTTCGCGCACGTAGCGCAAAACTCTGATTTGTTTTGACGAAAGCGTCGTCCCCTCCCGCCTTGTGCTTTTTGGTAATAAGCTCCGAACTCCCACAAGCTGATCGCTTGTTTCAACTTTCTGTGCCGGAACAACAAATTCCAGATCGGTAAATGCAACATCGCTGGTGATCGTCAGCCCCGCCAACAGATCGCGGGTATCTCCAGCCGTCTGGAAACACCCCAGCAGCAAAACCATCTCATACGCCTCGGTCGCAACCTTTCGAGCGATCGGCACTGACTCTGATGCCGCATGTGCACCTGCGGCGCACATCAATGCGCGCACTTCCAAGCGCCCGGCGTCAATTGCGCGCGCAGTACGACCTGCTTCATTCGCATTCTTTACGGCCAGACTGTATTGACCATTTCGCAAGGCAGCTAAGGCCCGCAAAATCGACAATTGAGCGCGCAATGGCCGGGCATGGAGTCCAGAGAACACCGGATCACTTTCTTTCGGCATCGCCTTATCGAATCCCTGTATTCCCTCGGCTATATACAGTTCGGCAATCTCCATCTGGATGAGTGTCTCCAAACGATACAGTTTTTTCTCCTGGGCAAGTGCACGGACCCTCTCAAGCAAGGCCAGCGCACCGCGCAGATCGTTCGTTCTCCGCCGCCAAGCCGCAGCCACGCGGCAAACGCGGTAAAGAATATCTGTGACTCCATACTTACCTGCAAATTCCAGATAGCTTTCTACTAAATCATCAGAAAACTCCAACATTCCCAGCTCACATGATGCCTCGGCTTCAAAAGAGATAAGCATTTTGGCCGAGAACGGCGTGCGCTCCACCTGCACGTTCGGATCGATCCGCGCCGCCTCGATCAAGCGCTGTGCACCATACATATCGCCGCGATTTAAGGCCGCTTGGATTTCAGCGGCATGTAACCAACCGAATGCAAATCTCTGACGACCCGCAGTATTGGCTGGATTTGCGAGCACCAGAAACTTGCTCAATTCTGAAAACCGGCTTTGGCTGGACATGATAAAAGTCAAGCAAGTTAAGGCCGCTCCTTTCCCTACAACGTTTACGTTGCCAAATTCGGAAATCCAATTAGTACAAAGCGTTTCACTGAGCTGTAGATCATCGTGTGTCGCGTAGCCGATAGCTCGAACCAACTGCCGCCAACCCCAGTCAATTCGCGATGTTTCATTCATGCGAGTTTCGGGCATAGCGTTTAGCAGCTTTTCCGCTTCCGACGCCTCCTGACTGAAATAGAGTGTCCATGCATAGGCCAGCGTGATGGCGGGGTTGCTCTGCATAGCCCGTTTCGGGACTTGTATCAGCAAGGATCGTAGCGCTTCAATCTCACCCTGACGCAGAGCTAGATCAAGCATAATATCTTCGCTTAACCCAAGAGCCCAGCGATGATCCCCCGCACGCAACGCCAAATTGATCGCCTGCTGAAATTCACGGCGTCGCCAATGCCAAAAGGCCGCTCGTTTCAGGAAATAGGATCCCCGCTCTGGGGTACGGGCTAAAAAACGCTCCTGAAAGTAGTCTCGCAAGGCGGGATGAAGCAAAAAGATATCTGCGTGGATCTTGCTTCTAAGCAACAAGTTATGATCGAAGGCGATGTCACCCATCAGCGCAGCGGCATCATCTGTCTTGAAAACATAGTTGAAGCTTTCGCTCGAAATCGGAGCGATCGTGGCTGCTCTTTCAAGAAACCTGAGATGCTTTTCTGTCAGGGATGGCACAATCTCTTCCAGAAAGAAGCGCTTTGTCTCAGGCCATCTACTTGCCTTGTCATCCGGAAACTCTGTGCCGGTCATGATCTTGCAAAGTGCCGGCCAGCCCCTTGTCTCATGCATCATTTCGTCAGCAGAATATGACTTGCCCGTGTTCGAAAACGCCTCGACCTCTTTCTCGCTAAAAGAAAGGTCATCGAGCAATATCTCCAACACGCCGGTTTGAAGCGTGAGCTGAGCAAAACCACGCCGCGATACCGCAGCAAAAGCGAAGTGAAGGTTACGGGGCGATTCGGTTACGAACACCTCAAGGCGACTGACAAAGTCCCCACCTTGATCCAAATCATCGACACAAATCAGAACTGGCGACATAAGCAGCGAATCAATCTGCCACATCGCCGTGGCCAACTGCCGAAAATCTTTTGGCACCGCGGGGGCCCCAACTTGCGTAGGCGGATAAATTTGGCCGCAAATCGCCGCGACCAAATCCGCCTCGCTATCATAGCCCGCCGCCAAAGACACGTATGCAAAGCGGTTGCCATCATTGGCAAAGTGAAGGCAGTTTTGCGCTAATAATACTGATTTTCCATAGCCTTGTGGACCACGGTATATCAATGTGCGCAATTCAGACTGCGCCTCAAAGGTGAGATGCGCGCGCGCAATACAGTCCCCGGAAATGGCATTGACCCGCGCCAATACACGAGCGCGCCCTGCCTCTCTTGTTGAGGCCGAAATATCGGTGTTCTTGCTAAACATTTTCTCCCTGAGGCAAGGACATAAGCCTGTGCGCTCTCCATATTATTCACCCTAAATAGGAAAAGCAGAAAGCCAAACTACACTTTAGTGTAGTTGCGGTGGGCAAAACAACCAGCATTTTAGCGAGACACATCGCCGCTCGTTGGAAAATTCGTCGCACTACGTGGCAAAATCACCAGAAATCGGAGCGGAGACTGCAGTTTCAGGGAGGAAATGCGCATGACCACTGTCTCAAAAGAACCCGACTCCATTGCGGAGTACGTCGATAAGAAACGTTATCTATGGATGCTTTCTGTAATATGGCCAGCGACCCCAATCATCGGCCTCTACCTGGTGGCGCAAACGGGATGGAGCATTTGGTACGGTCTTGTTCTCTTCGTCTGGTACGCGCTGGTTCCGCTATTGGATGCCATGTTCGGAGAGGACTTCAACAACCCACCCGAAGAAGCCGTCGAGGCTCTGGAAAAAGACCGGTACTACCGCGTCCTGACCTACCTCACCGTGCCTATGCACTATGCTGCCCTTTTGGCGTCAGCTTGGTGGGTCAGTACGCAAAGCATGTCATTGCTTGAAATCGTCACTCTGGCATTGTCGCTGGGAATTGTGAACGGTCTTGCTTTGAACACTGGCCACGAGTTGGGCCACAAGAAAGAAACCTTTGATCGCTGGATGGCCAAGTTGGTGCTTGCGGTTGTCGGCTACGGCCATTTCTTTATCGAGCACAACAAAGGCCATCATCGCGATGTCGCGACCCCAAAAGACCCGGCAACGTCGCGGATGGGCGAAAGCATTTACAAGTTTTCAACCCGTGAAATTCCCGGTGCCTTCCGCCGTGCGTGGGAACTCGAAGAAGAGCGCCTGTCGCGTCGTGGCAAAAGCCCCTGGAGCCTTGAAAACGAGATTTTGCAGCCTATGCTGATAACCTTTGCTCTCTATGTTGGGCTGCTCGCCTTCTTTGGCCCCCTGATGCTGATATTCCTGCCCATACAGATGGCATTCGGCTGGTGGCAGCTGACCAGCGCCAACTATATCGAGCACTACGGGTTGCTGCGTGAAAAACTGGACAACGGTCGCTACGAGCACCAAAAACCCCACCATTCGTGGAATTCAAACCACATCATGTCGAACCTGATCCTGTTCCACCTCCAGCGCCACTCCGACCACCATGCGCACCCAACGCGGTCCTACCAGTCGCTGCGTGATTTCAAGGATTTGCCAGCGCTGCCCACAGGCTACCCTGGCATGTTCTTCATGGCGATGGTTCCGGGTTGGTTCCGCGCTGTCATGGACCCCAAAGTGGTCAACTGGGCGCACGGCGATCTGAGCAAAGTCCAGATCGACGACGGCAAGCAGGAGCACTACGAGCAGAAATTTGGGTCGATCGGCGTATCGCCCGGAATTTCCGCAGCCACCGCCGCGGAATAACCTGCTGATCGGTCCTGTCAGGGCCGCCGAAAGGCGCGCCCTGACAGGACCGATCACAAAACAGTCTCCAAAAATAAAGATGATCGTTGCTTTGTCAGCAGAGCATTCTGATGTTGCCAAAAATTCTTGTTTGGCCGCCTGAACCCGCTCGCCTCTTTCAAAGCAAGCTAAATGAACGACCAAGGGAGGAAATTGGACATGGCAAAATACATGTGCCCCGACTGCAAATATTCATATGATGAAGTTACCGGAGATCCTCATGAAGGGTTTCCGGCAGGGACGCCCTGGGCGCAAATCCCTGAAGAGTGGTCCTGTCCGGATTGCGCCGTTCGCGACAAGGAAGACTTTGAACTGATTGACGGCTCTGCTGTGTCTGTCGCTGCGTCGGCACCGGCACCAACGGCCCCCACCCCCGAACGCCCCGTGACCGCGACTAAGGTTGTGGAGGCTGCGGCCCCGCAGCCACCCTCCAAGGCTGCGGCGGAAGGTGCCAAACCTTTCGTGAAATGGATCTGCATCACTTGCGGCCATATTTATGATGAGGCTCTTGGCGACGATTACGAGGGCTTTGCGCCGGGAACACGTTTTGACGACATCCCTGACGATTGGTGCTGCCCGGATTGTGGGGCAACCAAAGAAGACTATGTGCTGTACCAAGAAAAATGACCGATGCGAGAATATGAATATCCGCCTTTGAAAGCAGCGGACAGGGAGAAACACAATGAATATCTACGCTGAAAACGAAACTGCCAACGCGCTGCCGTTCGTCTCAAGAATCGAAGACGTCTTCAAAGCGCAATGTGAAGCCGGTCTGATCCGCAGAGGCACCTTTGACCGCAAAGCCCGGATTGCGCAGTTGGACCGGCTAAAAGCTGCAATTTTGCGCCGCGAGGATGAGATCATCGCCGCTTGTTTTGCAGATTTCAAGAAACCGGCGGCCGAGGTCAAGCTGACTGAAATTTTTCCGATACTGCAGGAAATTTCACATACCAAGCGCCACTTGAAGAGCTGGATGAAGGTCAAACGCGCGATGCCCACGTTGGGTGTTCTGGGCACAACGGCCCGGATCCAACCGGAAGCAAAAGGAGTCTGCCTGATCATTGCTCCGTGGAACTACCCGTTTCAGCTGGCTCTCGGGCCACTTGTTTCGGCGCTCGCCGCTGGCAACAGCGCCATCATCAAGCCATCCGAGGAGACACCGCATACGTCTGCGCTGGTTGCTGACCTCGTGGCTGAAACGTTTTCGCCTGATCTGGTCGCTGTATTCGAAGGTGACGTGGCCGTTGCGACACAGCTTCTGGACCTTCCTTTCGATCACATCTTTTTCACGGGCAGCCCGCAGGTCGGTAAAATCGTGATGACCGCTGCGGCCAAATCGCTGGCCTCAGTCACGCTGGAACTGGGCGGGAAGTCTCCCACGATCGTCGGTCCAACTGCGAATGTAAAAAAGGCAGCCCGCAATATCGTTTGGGGAAAGTTTGCCAACAACGGTCAGACATGCATCGCGCCTGACCACGTATTTGTACACCGTGACATTGCGCTAAAGTTCAATGACGCCGTGAAGAAGGAAATAGGGCGGGTTTTTGGGGAGACCCCCGAGGCCCAAAAACTGACCCCTGACTATTGTCGCATCGTAAATGATCGCCATTTCAATCGTGTCAGCGGTCTGATCGAGGATGCCAAATCGAAGGGTGGGAAAATCACACTAGGTGGACAGGTCGACGCGGCACAGAACTATGTCGCGCCAACGCTGATTTCAAATGTAACCGCCGATATGGAGATCAGCCGGGAAGAACTGTTTGGGCCGATCCTGCCAATCATCGAATATGAAGACATCGACAAGGTGATCCAACAGATCAACGCGAATCCCAAGCCTTTGGCGCTTTATATTTTCGACAAAGGCAAAACCCTCGTTGACGAGGTCATTGCTCGCACCAGCTCCGGAGCGGTGGGGGTTAATCTGACCGTTGTGCATTTCCTGCATCCCAACTTGCCATTCGGTGGCGTGAATAATTCGGGCATCGGTGCTGCTCACGGTGTTTACGGCTTTAGAGCGTTCTCGCATGAAAAGTCAATTTTGCATGACAAGCACTCGATCACACACATGCTGTTTCCGCCTTACACGGGCTTTGTGAAGCGGCTCATCAACATTGTCGTCAAAGTGCTGGGCTGATTAGCAGCGCACCTTGGAACGAAGAACAGAAAGATATCCACTATGTATGACTACATCATCGTTGGTGCCGGATCTGCCGGCTGCGTTTTGGCAAACCGGCTGTCTGCCGACCCCGCCAAGCGTGTCGCTTTGTTGGAGGCCGGACCGCGTGACAAAAGCCCGCTGATCCATATGCCGGTTGGCATCGCGCTGCTGGCCAACAACAAAAAACTGAACTGGGCGTTCGATACCGAACCACAACATCAGCTGGAAAACCGTAGCCTGTTCTGGCCGCGCGGCAAGACATTGGGCGGATCATCCTCGATCAACGCAATGGTCTATATCCGAGGCCATAAAACAGACTACGATGGTTGGGAAACAGCTGCAAGTTCTTCTGTCTGGGGCTGGGAGCGAGTCTCACAGCTTTTCAAGAAAATGGAGGACAATCATCGCTTTGGCAACAATGAGCATCATGGCTCTGGCGGCGCGTTGTCCGTGAGCGAGTTGCAGACCGTTAACCCTCTTAGCCGCTCATTTGTCAAAGCTGGTCGCGAATTGCAGATCCCTCACAATGATGATTTCAACGGCACCTTACAGGAGGGTGTCGGCCTCTATCAGGTCACGCAAAAAAACGGCCGGCGCTGGAGTTCGGCCAAGGCATTCCTCGAGGGCGCGCTGGAGCGTTCCAACCTGGACGTCATTACGGATGCGCGGGTCACACGCGTGGTAATGGACGGCCGCCGCGCGACTGGCGTGTCGTATAAACGGGGCATGGAATACACTCAGCTTCGCCTGAACGATAACGGTGAGGTACTGTTGTCCGGCGGCGCCGTGAATTCTCCGCAACTGCTGATGCTCTCGGGTATCGGCGCGGCTGACGAATTGAAAGAGCATGGTATTCCGCTTGTTCATGATCTGCCGGAAGTCGGTAAGAACCTGCAAGATCACCTGGACATCACAATTATGAGTGCCGCAAATTCGCGGAAACCTATTGGCGTTGCGCTCTCTTTTCTGCCACGCGGCATAGGCGGAATCTACTCATATATCTTTCACAACAAGGGCTTTCTGACCAGCAATGTTGCTGAGTCTGGAGGCTTTGTGAAAAGCACCCCCGAACAAGCACGTCCCAACCTGCAATTCCACTTCTTGCCCACCTTTCTCAAGGATCATGGCCGCAAAATCGCCTTTGGGTATGGTTACACCCTGCATATCTGCGACCTGCTTCCCAAAAGCCGTGGCCGGATCGGGTTGAAAAGCCCGGATCCACTGGATGACCCGCTCATCGATCCCAAGTATCTGGAGGATCCCGAAGACATGCAAACCATGATCGCAGGGGTCAAGATTGGGCGGCGGATTTTCGATGCGCCAGCGATGGCCGCGCACTGTAAGCATGAGGTTGTTCCCGGTTCTGCTGTGCAAAGCGATGAGCAGATCGCTGCCGACATCCGCAAGCGGGCCGAGACAATTTATCATCCAGTGGGCACCTGCCGGATGGGATCAGACCCCCAGTCGGTGGTTGACCCCGCGTTGAAAGTGCGCGGTATCGAGGGCCTGCGAGTGATTGACGCTTCCATTATGCCGCGTCTGGTTGCAGGCAACACAAATGCCCCGACCATGATGATCGCGGAAAATGCGGCGGACATAATCTTAGGGAAGGTAAGTGCAGATGGCTGACCTAACCCAACACACAAAAACACAATCCTCACCTTGCAAGAACTGCTCCGGCAATTGCTGCCAAGCATTCAAGCTGAATGAAACCCGCTCCGCGACCGGTGACACGGCAATTTCAAACAACACCAAAAACAGCGCAACATGCGCGAAAGGAAAGAGCCAATGATCGGCCAAATGATGCAAATTCCCCTTACGATCTGTTCACTGATTGATCATGGTGCTCGTTACCACGGCAATACTGAAATTATCTCAGTTGAAACGAATATGACCAAGACCCGCCATACTTGGTCAAGCGTTGCTAAGCGCGCGCGCCAACTGTCGTCCGCTCTATCCAAATTGGGCATCCAATATGGCGACCGCTGCGCCACAATCGCATGGAACAACGCGCGGCATCTGGAATGCTATTTCGGAATTTCCGGCGGCGGTATGGTGTGTCACACGATCAACCCGCGTCTGTTCGCCGAACAGTTAATCTATGTGATCAACCACGCAGAGGACAAGGTCGTGCTCTTTGACAAGACTTTTCTACCGATCATAGCCAAACTGCGAGGGCACCTGCCTACGGTGGAATTCTTTGTTTTGCTAGGCGCGCATGATGAAGAGGCCGCCGCACAGGTGCCTGGCTTAGTATTTTACGATGATCTGATTGCGCAAGGGGATCCGGACCACCCATGGCCGGATGTCGATGAAAACGACGCATCCAGCCTGTGCTATACTTCGGGCACCACAGGCAATCCCAAGGGCGTCCTCTATTCGCATCGTTCGACTGTCCTGCATACGCTTGCCGCAGCCTTGCCGGATACGCTGAATTTTTCGGCGCGCGACACGCTTATGCCGGTTGTACCGATGTTCCATGTTAATGCCTGGGGTGTGCCATACGCTGCGGCGATGGTTGGTGCAAAAATAGTTCTCCCTGGACCCGGTCTGGATGGTGACAGCCTTGCAGCATTGATTGATGATGAGGCAGTAACCGTAGCGCTCGGCGTGCCAACCATCTGGCAGGGTTTGCTCAATGCATTGGCAAAGAAAAGCTCCAGCGCCGAAAGCCTGAAGCGTACGATTGTTGGCGGTTCTGCCTGCCCCCCCTCGATGATCGCAGAATTTCGCGATAACTATGGCACCGAAGTTGTGCATGCTTGGGGTATGACAGAAACTTCACCTTTGGGCACTGCAAACGCGTTGCTAGAATGCCATATCAACTTGTCAATCGAAAATCAGGCGAAGGTGCGTGAAAGTCAGGGTAGACCCCCTTATGGGGTTGAGATAAAAATCATCAGTGACGATGGCAATCGTCTGGCAGAAAATGGAGTCGCAAAAGGCAACCTGATGATCCGGGGCCATTGGATCGTGGACAACTATTTCCGCTCGGTCAACGACTCGGCGCTGACTGCCGACGGTTGGTTCGACACGGGCGATGTGGCGTCAATCAACGCCGAGGGTTTCATGACAATCCGCGACCGCTCCAAGGATATTATAAAATCAGGTGGAGAATGGATCTCGACCGTCGAATTGGAAGGAATTGCCATCGGGCATCCGGCCGTGGCCGACGCTGCGGCTATTGCCGCCAAGCATGAGAAATGGGACGAACGCCCGGTTCTTCTGGTTGTTAAGGCTCCCGATGCCGAAATTACCGAGGCGAATATCATAGCTTTTTTCGAAGAAAAGATTGCAAAATGGCAAATTCCCGACAAGTTGATCTTCGTGGAAGAACTCCCGCGCAACGCCACGGGAAAAGTGCTGAAGAACAAGTTACGTGAAGAGTATGGCAGTATATTGATGTACTGAAGTGCCGCGATCCCATTATCTGGCCCGTTGAATGCAGGATGGTGAGGCAACATCGAAATTAACATCTCTGCGTTAAAAATTGATTATTCGAGGGAGCAAATGATTGGCAACCGCTACACTCACCTAGATCCGAAAGAACGCCGCGAGATGCAAGTCACATGAAGCCAAAGCCGGTGCCTGCGTTTACGGACCAATCACACTTGTCTTTGTAGATTTCGACGGGCTCGCGCAGGTAGGATCGGGAAAACCTTGACCAAATAGGACCGTTGAATGGTCGGATAATCACCGCCTTTCTCGTGGAGTTATAACAGTTTACAGTCATCTACTTGCTTGCGTGAATGGTGAAAACACTTAGTCCTCCACTAGGCTTTAGGCTCAGGGCTTCGGTAATGGGGTCGTCTTTGTCAATGGCAATATGACGAGCGGAACTTGACGACATTGACATTGTCCGTCGTCGTTCCTTTTTGACGAGGTTGGGAGCGGGTTCTCGAATAGCAGTCAATTTGCGACCCTTCCGTCCAAGATCTTCTCCGGGTGCATGCTTCGGTCCGTGATCAGCGCGATGGCTGCCAACATGATGCTGGTCCAGTGTGGTAGCCCGAAGTGCCCATCTCATAAGCGTGCTCGAACAGAAGTTCGGCGACAGTCCTGACCACGGCATCTTCGGAACCACGTCCCGGTGGGGACCTCGAAGGGCCGCAGTCAAGCAGCCTTCAGTGGTTCGCTTCCAAGCGTTCTAATACTGTCTAAATGCCTCCAACGATTGGTGGGGATGCGTGATTGAACTCGGTGCCGTCCCGCCACATGCGATGAAGAACAACACCAATGCATCTCGCCAGTGCAACCCTTGCCTTACGCGCCCCCAGAAGGGCGCGATTTAGCCACTCCGACAATGGTCTAGCTTCCAGCCAAATGACTGCAATCGTTCCGGGCAGTGCGTGGCGCAGGCCCCGTTACAGCATCTCATAACCAGAATATGACGGTTGGGGCGATGCAGATCGCGCTCATGAATGTATGCGCACAGCGGTCGTATCGGGTTGCGACCCTTCGCCAATCCTTGAGCCTGCCGAACATGCGTTCGACCAGATTGCGCTGCTTGTAGAGTTTTGTGTCGTAGGTGACCGGCACCTTACGGTTCTTGCGCCCAGGAATGCACGGTGTGATGTCGAGATCGGTCAGGGCCTCGCGGAACCAGTCACTATCATATCATATTCTCTGTCCGCGATCAGCACGTCGGTGTCTGGCGGGAGGTGGGGCAGCACAGCGTCCGCGCTTTCATAGTCGCTGATCTGACCCTCAGTCAGAAACAATATCAATGGCTTGCCGTCGCCGTCACAAACCGAATGCAACTTGGAATTCAAGCCGCCCTTGGTGCGTCCGATACGTCTGGGAACAGCCCCTTTTTGATCAGGCTGGCGGCGGAGCGGTGGGCTTTGAGATGGGTGGCGTCGATCATGACGGGGCCTGTTGCGGTGCTCTCAACCGCCAGCGTCGCGAAGATACAGTCGAACATGCCGATCACGCCGCAGCGGATGAACCGGTTTTAGAGCGTCTTGTGCGGCCCGTATCGCTCAGGCGCATCACGCCACATCAGGCCGCGCCGGATTACATGAATGATACCGCTGATGACGCGCCGATCATCCACGCGAGGCACTCCTCTTGACTTGTTTGGCAAAAGTGAAAAGTGAAAACATTCACGGCTCTGTAACTTGACACCTTTACGCTCACAGAGTAACCGACCAACTGGTATATAAACCGACCATTTGGTCAGGAAGAAATGATGAAACGGTCCCGCAACGCATCTGCTGACATCCTTGCCGCTGCACGCGAAGTGACGGCGCGGCATGGGGCTGGAAAACTGACAATCGATTCCGTCGCACGCGAGATCGGCATGAGCAAGGGGGGCGTGCTTTACAACTTCCCTTCGAAGCAGGCTCTGCTATCGGCGCTTCTACAAGACTTGATAGAGGAACATCTCGTGAGCATGAGCGAGATCGATCAGGCCAAACCGAACGCAACCCTGCGGGGGCATCTGCATTCGCTCGCTGCGTCAAACAATCTGAAGGAAAACCTTTCCATGGCTATACTTGCGACGGCTGCGGAAAACCCCGAACTTCTAGATCCGCTCCGCAACATGATTGAGAGTGACCACCAGAAGGCTACGTCTCAATCCACGGATCCGATCGGGGCACACGTCATACTCGCCGCACTGGACGGCCTGCGGTTTCAACAACTATTGTGTATGCCCCCCTATGATACCAAGACACGCGACGCGATAAAAGGCCGGCTCGAGAGTATGATCAATGACTTGCGGTAAGGCCTTAATACGTTTTGGCCGTTCTTTGGGCCTGCTTGCAGCGTTTTTGGGATGCGTCGGAACAGCGTCGATAGCGCAGGATCAGTCAACGACCAACACGGCCGTGTCCAAAACGATCACCGTTCCCCTGACGGTGGCGGTGTCTGCGACCAATGATGTGCAACGCGTATTCGTCGGGCGGTTGGAACCGCTGCGGGTGGTCGATCTGGCATTTCAAATCTCAGGGCAAATTCTGGAATTACCCGTTTCGGCTGGGGAGGGTCTGAAAAAGGGCGAGCTGATCGCCCGTCTTGACATAACCGACTTCGAATTGGCCTTAGCACGCGCTCAGGCATCTTTCGATCTGGCCACGAGCGAATTTAAGCGGTCTGCGGAACTCGCCAATCGCGGCGCAGGGTCAGAGGCACGGCTCGACACAGCGAAGGCACAGCTTGCCCAGTCTGAAGTGGCCTTGCGCGAGGCAGAGCGTCGACTGGCACAGACAAGGATCGAAGCACCGTTTGACGCTCTTGTCGGCCGAATCTTTTCGGAAGCCTACTCCAATACCACACCAGCGGCACCGATCGTTCGGCTACAGGATGTCAGCGAAATGCGCGTCTACATATCGCTGCCCGAGGAAATTGCCGCGTTGGCGCGGACCCGCGCGGAGGATTTCAGCATCACCGCGACATTCCCTGCGGCACCGAGATACGAGGCCGAGCTGATCCTGCGAGAGTTCGTGACTGAAGCGGATCCGGTCGCCCAAACCTATGTGGTGGAATTCGCAATTGCAGGTGAACTCGATTTCCGCCTGTTGCCGGGCATGACTGCAAACGTCGTCGCACGTCTCGAAGGGTCGGGAGGCACAGGCAGCGTGGTTATACCGGTTTCTGCCATTGATACGACGAGTGCACCCGAGCCAAGAGTCTGGATATTCGATGAATCAAATGGAACCGTCCGACCGCGCACTGTGCGTCTCGGACTTCCACGCGAGAACGCAATCGTGGTGCTGGAAGGGCTCGCCGCTGGCCAGCGCGTTGTCTCAGGTGGCTGGTGGAAACTGACCGACGGCATGAATATCCGTCCAGACGTGCATTAGGATCCCGACATGGCCATGACTCTCGCTGCAGGCTCAATCAGTCGCCCTGTCACCATCTGGCTGGCCATCATATTTTGCGTCTTGGGCGGATTGTGGGGGCTTAGTACCGTTGGCCGCCTTGAAGACCCGAGCTTTACCCTGAAGACCGCACTGGTCGTCATCCCATATCCTGGTGCGACCGCGGAGGAGGTCGAGGAGCAGGTTTCCGAAGTTGTTGAGGGGGCGTTGCAGCAGATGAAGCAGCTTGACCGGATCGAGTCTAAATCGATGCCGGGCATGTCTCAGGTTACTGTTGAAATTGAAGATACCTTTGGACCTGACGAGATGCCGCAGGTCTGGGACGAGATGCGGCGCCGGTTGCGCGACATACGCGGCGAACTCCCCGAAGGTGCGCGCGAACCAGTCATCAACGATGATTTCGGTGACGTCTACGGAATGTTCTACGCGGTGACCACCAATGGTTATTCCCCGTCGGAGCAGCGCGAGATTGCACGTTTTCTGCGGCGCGGTTTGGTTTCTGTCGACGGGGTCGCAAAGGTCGAGATTCAAGGGTTGATTGAGGAGGAGATAACGGTCGCGATCCCATCCTCCCGCCTTTCCAGCCTCGGGCTACAACCAAACCAGATTCTGGCCGCCATTTCGGACGAGAACAGGGTATTCGCGAACGGGGAGATCACCGAAGGGCCCGCACGCTTAGGCGTTTCGGTACCGCAGGGCTACGCTACGGTCGCCGGCATCGAGGCGCTCCGGCTTGGGGCACCCGGCGAGGTCGGCCAGATCTCCGTTGCCGACATCGCCCGTGTCACACGAAGTGAGACCGAACAGCCAGGTCAAGTTATTCGTCACAACGGTGAACGCGCCTTTACGTTAGGTATCTCCGCCCTGACAGACCGTAACGTGGTGGAAGTTGGAAGCGGCGTCGAGGAACGGATGAGCGTCTTGATTGCTCAGCTTCCAAAGGGGGTAGAAGTTGCTCCGATTTATGAACAACACAAGGTCGTGGACGCGGCCGTTTCGAACTTTCTGGTTGGTCTTGGGCAGTCAGTCGCTATCGTTGTTGGCGCCCTGATGCTCACGATGGGCTGGCGCGCGGGGATCGTTGTGGGCGCGACTCTCACCCTGACAGTGCTTGCGACCATTTTTTTCATGTCGGTTTTCGGCATTCCGATGGAGCGCATCAGCCTTGGTGCCCTGATCATCGCGATGGGGATGCTGGTCGATAACGCAATCGTAATCACCGAAGGCATGGTGATCGGCATGGCTCGGGGCAAGTCCGCTGAAACAGCTGCGTCCGAAACGGAATCCGCAACCTCGATTCCGCTTCTGGGCGCAACGGTAATCGGAATTATGGCCTTTTCCGGTATCGGGCTATCGCCGGACGCAACCGGCGAGTTCCTTTTCTCGCTCTTCGCAGTAATCGGCATCTCCTTGCTGCTGAGTTGGATTTTCGCCGTAACAATTACACCCTATCTCGGTGCCCTTTTGTTGCGCGCGCCCAAGACTGTCGCGGAAGATCCTTACAAGGGTGCTTTTTATGCGGTTTATCGCGGCGTTCTCTGGGGCGCACTTCGGTCTCGCTGGCTCGTTGCCCTAGTGGTCGTTGGTATAACCGTGGCGTCGCTGATGGCGTTTGGACAGGTCAAGCAGGCTTTTTTCCCGGCCTCGACCACACCACTGTTCTATGTCCAGTATCAATTGCCGCAGGGGACCGACATCCGCACCACGGATGAGGACATGAAAAGACTGGAGTCGGTGCTGCGCGAAACCCAAGGTGTCAACGATGTTGCATCTCTTGTCGGTCGCGGTGCAAGCCGCTTTATGCTGACCTACACTCCCGAACAGGCAAATTCGGGATACGGCCAACTCATCGTCCGGGTTGGGGACGCGGCAGCGATCCCGGCTTTGACCCAGAGCCTGAGACAATCTCTGCCGTCGCAGTTCCCGAACGCGCTGGTGCGGGTCGAGGAACTCGTCTTTGGTCCGCCATCGGGAGCGGCCGTCGCCGTGCGGTTCTCGGGGCCGAACCCGATCATTCTTCGTGCGCTGGCGGATGAGGCAATGTTGATTTTCCGGGAGGCGGGAACCATCACCGATCCGCGCACCGATTGGCGCCAGCGCGAACTTACGATCATTCCGGTCGTTGATGAGGCGCGAATGCGTCTCGCAGGTGCTAGTCGGCAAGCCATAGCTGATACCATTGAATATGGCACCTCGGGGCTGAGGGTGGGAACCTTGCGGGAAGGCGACACCGAAGTCCCGCTGATTTTGAGACTCCCCGAAAACGAGCGCGATGGGGTCGAAAGGCTTCGCGATCTTGAAGTCTGGTCGCAGGGCGGCGGAAAATATGTGCCGATGTCCGGCCTCGTCGAACGATTCGAAACACGGCTTTCCGAAGCCCTGATCCTTCGCCGTGACCGAGAGCGGACGATATCCGCCCTCGGCGGTGCGCGGGGTGACTTGACCGCAGATGAAGCATTCCGAAGCGTCCGCGACATGATCGAAGCCATCTCGCTCCCGCCCGGTTACGTTATGGAATGGGGCGGCGAGTTTGAAAGCGCGTCCGATGCGCAAGCGTCACTCGGTAAACAGTTGCCACTGGGGTTCCTCGTGATGCTGACAATTTCAATCCTGATGTTTAACAAATTGCGCCAGCCACTGATCCTATGGCTTGTCGTTCCGATGTCGGTCACCGGCATGGTCCTGGGGCTTCTGTTCACCGGGCTTCCCTTTACGTTCACAGCGCTGCTTGGCTTTCTGTCTTTGTCGGGCATGTTGATGAAAAACGCGATTGTTCTGGTCGAAGAGATTGACGCTCAGCGCGCCAACGGTGTGGAGAACTACAAGGCTGTAATGGATGGCTCGGTCAGCAGGCTGCGGCCAGTGGTTTTGGCTGCGGGAACCACAATCTTCGGCATGTTGCCGCTCTTACCTGACGCCTTTTTCGCTTCGATGGCCGTCACAATCATGGGCGGATTAGCATTTGCCTCGATCCTGACCCTCGTCCTGGTGCCGGTGCTCTATGCGCTCCTTTTCCGAATTCGCCCGCCCCGGCACGCAAAAGAGATGTATGGCGAAGCATCAACCGCTTAAAATTTGTCATGCACAAGATTTGTGCGCAGCTTGCCGTGGAGCGGTTGGCAACTTAAGCTGAAATCACCGGGATCGTTCTAAGGAGAGACGTGTTGCGCGAAGAAAAGCTCAGCGATGTCATCCGTGGAGCGCGCTCGGTTTTTTTCGAACATGGATTAGCGGGCGCACGCGTGGATCAGATCGCTGATGCGGCAGGCGTCTCGAAAGCAACGATGTATGCGCATTTTCCCTCCAAGACAGCCCTATTCACCGAAGTCGTATCGAGGGAATGCGACATGCTCGCCGAAGAGCTTGAGACATTGTTGCGGGCACAGGGCCCGACGGAGGAAACGTTGCAGTCGTTTAGTGACGCTCTGATCAGTCTTGTTTTCTCGAATGCCTATATTCGGCTTTACCGAATTTGCGTTGCCGAGGCTGGCAGGTTTCCTGAGATCGGGGAACTCTTCTTCAAAGCCGGACCAGAGCGGGTAAGGCTCATCCTTGCGGGTTACCTGATGGAACGGTGCCAGAGCGGAGATTTGATGATCCCGAATCCCGATTTCGCTGCAGATCAGTTTATTCAACTATCCTTTACCAGTATCTTAAATGACCGGTTATTTGGTGTTCAAAAACGCATTTCTAAATCCGTGATTTCCGGAAGGGCCAAAAGTGCAACAAGCGCTTTTCTTGCTATCTACACGGCCAAGCCTGGGATGGGCTAAATTCATCTGGTGAATGTCGCGATCTGCTGGCCTTTGAGACAAGTTGAAAGTCCCCGTTAAAGCATCTGCAAACTAGATCGCTCGAACCGATTGAGATCGCCGTGCGGGCCCAGCGGTAAGCCAGTTCGGCTCTGTCACCCATGAGTTTGAGCAGGCAGTTGTGGCCCAGATAGGTCAACGGTTTCTGGATCAGTCTTGGCAATTTCTCAGGTCAAATCCTGTCTGCTGTCAGTTGGCCTTCTAAATGAGAATGTTCTCTCGGTTACCCACGCTTGTTTACGAGGACCTCCGCCAGCAAACCTAACATGTGCGCGCTTATGGGAATTTGGGTCTCCTTCAAGCAGCTAGCCCACTAACAACCGCTCTTGCTTGACGGTTTTCGAAGCCGCCTGAGAAAAGCAATCACATCGTCAGGTGTTGCCTCTTTGGCCCTAGTTAACATTTCTGAGCGTATTTTGGGGTCAATGAACGCCGCCGTATCTGGCTCGTTAATCCATAAGATCGACAACTCCGAAGTCTCCCAAACATAGACCCAACCAACCGTGTGCTTGCCATCGGGTCCAATCAGCCGAGCAATGGGTGATGCTTCTTCGTTAAAATGGGTCACTATCTAATTCACTTTGGACTTGCTGGCCGGATGTCGGGACGCCAGAAAACAACTTGGTTTTGTGGGGTTGAGGGGCTATCTTGGAGCGGCGGCGCGAGAAATTCGTGGGCTAGAGACCGCCTCAGCTTGAATACTTTTGATCATGAATTCTGAGAGGTACCTCGGCCTTCGTTTGATAAAATGATGTTGTCAAAATTCATGCCCAACCCTCACGTGCAATTTCCACTTTATACTCTCCTATAATGGCGCTGGACCCCAATTCGGGAAATTATCAGCCGAAGACAATAGTCTACCATACGAATGTAGAATATATTGCGTGGTTAAATACTCTACATCCGGGCTCTGCCTTAGGCATGAAGCTACGGGTACAACTTGGTCTAAATATTCAGGAGGCGCGCCGATCCAGAGGGTTCAGCCAAGAAACCCTTGCGCATCGCGCGGACATTGATCGCGGCTATATTGGCAAGATCGAGAACGCAAAGCATGCCGCGTCGATCGATATGGTCGAAGCGATTGCGGAGGCATTGGGTATTGAGGCGCAAGAACTTCTTAAGCCTAGAATTTGATTGCGCGCCATTTCCACCGCCGGGCGGGCAAGGCTAACGTTCAACCAACCCCAAGAACCGCCCATATTCTTCGCTGACCTCCCGCGCTTCCTGAAACGCGCGCGCCCGTTCGTCGTCAAGGCAGCGGAAATAGCTCTGAATGTCCTGAATGTAAGCCTCAAAGTCGTTCCGGATTAGATCAGCATATTCTTGAGCAGCTTGCGGGTCGTTCGGGACGAAGGGCCGTGGGGGCGCAAGGCAGGTTTCTGATAACGCACCACCAGCCAGAAACATGAGATAAACGATAACGAGCACACAGCGATTTCGCTGCATACGACTGCGCCAAAACGACCATGTAACCTTGAAAGAATCCACTCTGCATGCCTAATGGGTGCGCGACCACAGTACAGCCGCAACGCATAAATATATCTTGCGGACATTTATATACTATCGTATCTCTGGGCTTCAAGTAGGAATGCCTAGCGTTGCGTCTTTAGAGAAAGCGTGAGCCGGGCCATGAACTGGGAAGTCGAAGCACCAAATGTGGTTACGGAGGCGAGATTCCGCGAACTCGTGGAAAGCGGCTATAGCGCCGAAATCTTGTGCCAGGAATCTGCGCACAAGAAAGGCCCGAGCTATTACGGGGTCTGGATCCTGCGTGCCGTCTCAGCCGACGGCGTGGAAAAGCTATTGGTTACGGCCCGGACCCGCACAACGCATAACGACATCAAAATCCGCGAATTCAAAACCATCACTGGCGTCGTGTCGTTCCTTGTTGGGATCGGCTTCTCACATGCCGATGTCCCGCTCGAAGAGGGCCAGCGGACCGCGCATAAGCTCATTGCGCCGGTCAAAGGCAGCAGCGACTAGCCTTCTTTTCATTTGGCTGCTTGCACCACCTGCGGCAGCCCAAATGGTTCTGGTCATGGAGAGCGACGGATCGCTGACCGCCACGCAATCCCAAAACAGCTTTGCTCGGAACTACAACGACGGCGTAGGCCGAAGCTCGGCGGCCGATGCGCTCACTATACTTGACGAACCTGATGTTGTCGCAGCAACCGAAGAAATACGCATTGCCGCCATCGCGCCGCGTACTCCCCTGCCCCGTGCGGACGTTCTTTCGGCGATTGAGGCCACGGCGCTACGCTACGGCAGCCATACCGGCTTGCGCCGCGCGGGACTTTCGGTCTCGGACTGGATCGTCCTCTTCCGCGCCAACATCGAAATCGAGAGCGCCTATCGGCAAAGTGCCGTTTCCAGTGCAGGTGCCATTGGCCTTGGTCAACTTATGCCAGCGACAGCTCGCGACCTCGGTATCGATCCTCGCGACCCCTTGCAGAACCTTGATGGGTCAGCTCGTTACCTCGCGATGATGCTGTCGAAATTTGGCGATCCATTGCTCGCCTTGGCCGCCTACAACGCCGGCCCCGATGCCGTGCGCCAATATGGCGGCATTCCCCCTTACCGAGAAACCCAAAATCATGTGGCCCGCGTCATGGCGGTAGCCGCACGTCTGGAAGGAACAAATCCATGAGATTCAGCCCATCTTTCTTCGTCGCCGTCTTGGCAGCCTTTGTGCTCATGGCAGAGCCTGCCCTTGCGCAAAGCATCGACCTCTCCCCAATTCAAAGTCTGCTACAGGGCATCGTCGATGCGCTGACGGGTCCGCTCGGCGTCGTCATCGCCACGCTCGCCGTTCTTGGCGTCTTCCTGAGCTGGTTTTTCAACATCATCGATCTGCGCCAAGCGCTTTGGGTGTTGGTTGGCATCGCAGGCGTCGCCGCCGCGCCCACAATCGTTGCTGCGGTCTTTGCAGGTGGCTGAGCGTTCGCCCCTCTTTCTCGGCCTCGTGCGCCCGCCCAAGCTTCTGGGCCTGCCCATCATGTATGCGATGGTCTGGCTTTTTGGCTCGGTGCTGCTCTTTGTGTGGATCCAGCACATCGTGATCCTAGCCGTGGCTGCCGTGCTCTACCCCGTGCTGTGGAAAGCTGCCGATTGGGACCCGCGCTTTATCGACGTGATGATGACGGCGTTGCAAGAAACCCCACCGACGCGAAACAAACAGGTGCATGGCGGGGATAGCTATGCCCCGTGACGAGGTCCTCGATCCCCGCACTTTGACGCCGGATTGGTATGCCCGCGAGACGCGGCTTGCGCATATGCTGCCCTATGTCAGCTTGGTCGGTGACCAAACGGTGCGCACGCGGGTGAACGAACTGTTCCAATGCATCCGCTTGGATGGGGTAAACAGCTACACAACTGATGATGCCTACCTCGACAAGGTCACGTCCCTGTTTGCCCGTATCGTCGCGCAGCTGGGTCCAGATTTCAGCTATTATGTACATAAGGTCTCAAAAGCGATCGCGCCGGAGCTTGAACCAGTGCGCGACGAGAGCTTTGCAGGCGAAGTGGATCGCCAGTGGCGCGAGAAACTGGCGACCAGCGGGCTGCGCGACAAGACACTGACTCTCACAGTCATGCACCGTCCGCCGTCCAAGAGTTTTCTTCCATTTCTCAATCGCAGCGCACCTGAGCGCTTCAAACAAGAAACTCAAAAACGCCTTCGACGGCTGAACGAGGCCGTGAATGTCTTTGCGACAGGGCTGGCTGATCTCAAACCGCGCGTGCTGTCGGCGAAATCAGGCGAGCTGGTTGGGTTCCTCGGGGCGCTCAATACGGGCCAAGAACTGCCGCTGTTTCCGGCGAGCATCTACGGCTTCCTGTCGTTCAACGTGGCCAACACCCGCGTGACATTCCTTGAGGATCACTTTGAGCTTTCAGAAGGCGTCGTAGGCCACCGCTACGGCAAAAGTTTCACCATCGGTGAATACTCCGAGGCCACGTCTTGCACGATGTTCGACATGCTCAATCTACCAGTCGACATGATCGTCACTCATTCGTTCACACCGATCAATTCCAACCTCATGGCCGGACGGATCAAGCGCCAGAAACGACAGATGCAGGCGTCACAGGATGCTGCTCTCTCGCTCATGGAAGCCCTCGATATCGCCGCCGATGATCTTGAAGCCAAACGCCAAAGTTTTGGTGAACACCACATGGTTGTGACGATCTTTTGCGACACGCTTGATGAGCTGCAGACGGTGAGCGCCGAGATCGTCAATGCCGCCGCTGCTGAAGGTGTGAAGATGATCGGCGAGCGGGTCGCAGCAAAAGCGCATTATCTGAGCCAGCACCCCGGCAATCAGCCCAAGCGCGTGCGCGCGAGTGCCATCACGAACCGAAACTTTGCAGATTTCGCAGCGTTTCATCGCACACAGCTCGGCAAAGAAGCGGGTGACGTGCCTTGGGGCAAGGTGATCACCATGCTCCCCACGCCTGAGCAAAGTGCTTATCGGTTTTCTTATCACGAGCAAGGCAGCCCAGACAAAGAGCCGACCAGCGGACATACCTTAATCATGGGACGGCCCGGATCTGGTAAATCCGTCCTTTCCGCATTTCTCATGACCCAAGCCCGTCGAGCAGGCGCGCGAATCTTCGTCTTTGATTACCGACTTGGTATGGAGATGGCGGTCCGCGCCAACGGGGGCAGCTATGCGGCTTTGAAGGCTGGACAAGCCACCGGCCTCAATCCGCTTTGGACGGAAGTTGACAATCGCGGCACGGCTTGGCTGTCAGACTGGCTGGGCACCCTGCTCTACCGCGCAGACAAGCCACTGACGCCCGTTCAAACCAACCGTATCCAAGAGGTCGTGCGTCAAAACGCCAATGCCACGGATCCAGCGTTGCGTAATTGGAAGGACTTCGCCTCGCTCTTTGTTTCCACCGATGATGGCGGCGATTTGCACCAGCGACTGCTCGAGTGGACCAGCGATGGCCGCTACGGCTGGATCTTCGGTCAGTCTTTGGAAGACACCTTTTCTCTCGAAGGTGACGTCGTCGGGTTTGATCTAACGGGTATTCTGGATTCTGAGTCCGAGAAAGAACGGATGGCCGTCTTGAGCTATCTGTTCCGCCGCGTTGAACGTGAAATCGAAGATCGTCGTCCCACGATCATCGTGATTGATGAAGCCTGGAAAGCCCTCGACAACGCCTATTTCGCAGAACGGCTTTCGAACTGGCTTGTGACGGCGCGCAAGCAAAACACCGTTGCCGTGATGATGACGCAATATGCGAGCCAGCTGGAACGCACACGTACCGGTAAGACCATTGTCGAAGCGGTCCCGACACAAATCCTGCTGCCCAACATCCGCGCCCATGCGTCTGACTACCAGATGCTGAACCTCTTCGACAAAGAGCTCGATGTGCTTTTGAACACCGGCAGCAATTCGCGGTTGGCCCTTATTCGCGACGACCAAGGATCTATCGTGGTCGATGCCGATCTTAGCGCATTAGGTCGTAACCTCACCATCCTCGGCGGCATGGAAAAGGGCGAGGCGCTTGTGGGAGCTGACTACCGAGACCGTTCTGACTTCTGGAGACTGACATGACACGCATTTTGATCCTTTTCGCCGCACTCGGCATGCTCGCCTCCTGTGCCCAGTACCAAAAACCACAGGCGAATTGTTTCACATTCCGCGCTGCTGTCGCCCCGGCCGAGCCGGTCGCTCCGGTCGCACCAGATTGCATCTTTACCCCTATGAACGGGTCGGAGGGTGACATTGCTGTCTAAGCTCGCTCATATCCTCTGCGTGTCTTTGCTGCCCGGTCTCGCCTTCGCTCAAGGTGTGCCAACGGTCGATAACGGTCTGACCGCACGCGACATCGTGGAAACCGGTGACCGCGAAGTCGATCTCGCAACCCAAGCCGACAAGCTGTCCGTGCGCGAACTCATTGCCGAGATTGAACGTGAGCAATTGGAGACGCTGGCGCGTATTCTCGATGCCCAATCAAGCTTTGGAGGCCAAGGCCTGCCCGCAATCGTGTCCGGTTTGGAATCTGGCAGTGGTGATCCTGCGCGCTCGGTGGAAGCCGTTTATGGCTCAGGCGGGATTGATCCTAATCCCGGTGGCACGCAGATGTTTGGCGATGCGGCCCAGAATATCGAACAACTCATTATCCGCGTCGCTCAAGAGACCAGCGGCTTTGCGGGCGTAGGGCGTGCCGGACTCTCTTCGGTCCAATGGCGCGCCCTTCTTCAAGCCCTGATTTGGCAGGAAAGTCGTTTTACCATCGGTGCGCGTTCTCCCGTTGGCGCATTTGGCCTGACCCAAATCATGCCGGGCACCGCGAGCGACCTCGGCATCAATCCTGCCTACTATGACAGCCCCTATTTACAGGTGCATGGCGGCGCGCGGTACTTGGCCACGCAACTCAACACCTTTGACGGCAACATCATCAACGCGCTTGCCGCCTACAATGCAGGGCCGGGCCGCGTGTTTGAATATAGCGGAGTGCCTCCGTTCCGCGAAACACAACACTACGTCACAGTCATCCCCGAACGCTACAATCTCTATCTCAGCCGGATCGGCGGTATCGAAGCCTTGGGAACAATCGATCCAGCGCTACTGGCCAATGCCAACCTCTCGATCACAGGGCATGGCGCTGCTTTCTACGGAAACAATTCCCCTGCCGCCATCAGACAGGCCGCCTTGCGGATCCGTGACATCGTGGAGCGCATTTCCGAGACAGAGGACGTGTCGGAAAGCATGGCGCTTAACACCTACGCCCGCGCTGAACTCGTGCGCCTCGTCGCTGCCCGCATTCGCCTGCAAGCGGCAAGAACACGGGCCTTGAGCGCGGTTGAATTGGCCCAAGCCTCCGCCCGCATGGCCGAAGGCAACTTTATGAACTTTACAATCGAGGAGTTGGACTAATGCTTAGATCCAAATGGCTTTTGAAGACTGCTTTGGTTGGCACGCTTGCCATGGGGTTCCACGCGGCGTCGCCTACCTCGGTCTTCGCGCAAGGCGTTCCTGTGGTCGACACCCAGAATATCGCCCAAAATATCCAACAGCTTCGGCAGATGATCGAAGACGAGATCCTGCAAAACGAGCAGCTGACGCAGCTGCGCGAACAGCTTGCCACACTCACGGACCAACTCGCAGAGCTGCAACGCACCTATGAGGCCCTGACCCGTCTTGCCGAACTGCCGGAAATAATCCGCACTCAAATGGAGGACGAGCTTAACGGCCTCCTCGACCAAGAGTTCGGCGATATCATCGCGACCATCGAGGCTATCAAGAACGGGGACTTTTCTGGTTTGTCCGGGTCGGGCGCAGGCGAGATCGAAACCCAGATGGACCGCGTTCTGGCCGATCTTGGGTTTGATGACGATACACTATCGGAAATGGCCAGCAGCGGGAACGCAAGTGCCAATCGGATTGCGACCCAAGCCACAACTGGCGCGCTGGTCTCGGCAGCCGCCCAAAATAGCTATGGCGATGCAGGTCAATCGCTTGAGCGCGTGGACCGGCTCGTTGGCCTTATCGACGACATGGATGAGTTAAAAGAAAGCGTCGATCTCAATACGCGCGTGACGGCAGAACTTGCGATTGCGCTTGTTGCCATGTGGCAGCTTGAAGCCATTCAAACCGTCGGCGACGGCACCGGTGGTGTGATCGATGCCGCCACCATTGCCGAAGAGCAGCGGTTCATGGATTTCACCTTGCCCGATCTCAGTGCTGATTAAGGCGTTTCGAAATTGACCAGCAATATCAAATATCGGTTTTCGCGTTCGAGCGAAGCGAGAGGCAGCGAAGAACCGATTCAGTTTATTTCGAAACGCCAAGACCGAGGCGTGATGCATGGCGAGTGAACAAGACATTATTGAAGAAGAACTGGTTTACGGTGCGCTGCGTCGTGAACGTCTTTGGCAGCGGCTTGGCTTGATCGGGCTGATCTTTGGCATTCTGGGGTGTCTGAGTGCTGCGGCTGTCTCGATCCTCGATATTGATCCGCCGCCTGTCGTGGTGCCTTATGATCCCGCGACCGGCTTTGCCCTGCCGGAGGCTTCTGTCGGGGCAACGACCGTCACAGAAAACCAAGCCATTATCGAGGCGGAAGTCTTCCGCTACATTAGCGATCGCGAAGTCTACAACCAACTCGACAATGATGTTCGGGTCCGAAGTGTACTGCGCCGCTCTGATGGCGCGGCCGAAGCATCTTTGCGCCAAATCTGGAACAGTGCGAATGCAGACTATCCGCCCACGCTCTATGGCACGAGCGGCCGCTTGGATGTCGAAGTCTTAAGCATCAACCGGATCGGCACCAATCGCGCCACAGTCCGCCTGCGCAAGCGCCTGAACTCAATCAATGGCGTCCAGACCGGTCTCTTCACAGCAACCCTGCTCTTCGAGTTCCGCCCCGAGACCAGCCGCTCCATCGATCAGGTTTGGTCCAACCCCTTCGGCTTCACCGTCTTGGAATATTCCATCCGCTCCGACAGATTGGAGAACTAGTTTGCTTACAAAGTTGTTCAGTATTCTCGTGCTTGCCGTGATGCCGGGTTTGGCCATCGCTGAAGCCATTCCGCGTGGCGGACCCAATGACAGTCGCGTTCGGTTGGCGACATATCAAGAAGCGCAGGTCTACCGTCTCAGTGTGTCCCTCACACATGTGACAACAGTCGAATTCGGTGAGGGCGAGAGCATTCGCTCGGTCATTGCAGGCGACACCGAGGGTTTTGAAATCGATGGTGTGCCGGGCGGTCAGGCCTTTGCGATCAAGCCAGTTGCGCGCGGCGTCCATACCAATGTGACGGTCTATACCAACCGGCGCAGCTACTACTTCAACGTCCAAGAGGTCCAAAGCCCCACCTTCTATGTGGTCCAGTTTCGCTATCCTGATGATGACGCGAGATCGGCCCGCACAATTGCCCAGCAAGCCCCCAACTATAATTATGGAGCTAGCACGCAGGTCCAGTTCACTCCGACACGCGTCTGGGATGACGGGACGTTTACGTATTTCGCGTTTCCCCGAAATGCGCCTGTGCCAGCCATCTTCCGATACTCCAGTAGCCGTGAGCGCACGGTAAACACGCAAGCCGTCGAGGACGGTGTGATCCGCGTCTCAGGCCTGAACACGCAGTGGGTGTTGCGCCTCGGGGATGAGGTGGTTTGCATTCAAGCAACCCCACCCGCAGGGGCGTCATCATGAGCGATACAGGGGACGCAGAGCTCGAGAAACGCCTCGCCGCACTAGAACAGGGCGGAAATCGCGGGGATTCACCTAAAGCCAGACGCTCGCCCCTTCTGGCCGTCATCGTCGTCGCACTCGTTGGTGCAGGTGGCGCCGTCCTCTACATGATCTCCGGATCAGACGAAGAAACGGCGTTGCCAACAGCCACACCTGATGTGTTTCAAAATGAGGGTGACGGCTTTGGTGCGATCGAAGCCATTCCGCCGCCCCCTGCCCCGGAAACGCAAATTGTCGTAGCCCCCGCCGCACCTTCTGAGCCCAACGCAGAACTTCTTGGTCAACTGGCTGCCCTTCAGGCCCAGATCGAGGAATTGCGCAATGCGCCGGAACCGGTGGTAGAAGAAGATACGGCCGCCGCAGACGCCATTGATGGGCTAACAGCTCAGATCGCGACCTTGCAAACCGCATCGCAGGCAGCCCAACAGCTGTTTCAGGACGAACTGGCGGCGCGTGATCGCGAATTGGAACAAATCCGTATGGACTTGGAGTTGGCCCGACTTGAGGCCAATCGGCCAGTGCCTGCGCCGGTTCCTATTGGACCGTCTGAAGAAGACCTCCTTGCGCGCGAGGCAGAACGGTTGCGCCGCGAAGAGGAGGCACGTCGCATGGCTGATCTGGAGCGCCGCGCGGCAGAAGAACGTGCGTTTCAGGATCGTCGCGTTACCTCCCCTACAATTGCATTTGGCGGCACGTCAGGAGCGAACGAAACACCGCTTACCGAGCGCACATTCGGCGAAGTGACAGACTTTGTGTTGAACGGCGCGTTGCCGACCACCGTCACACAAGCCGAAGTCATCGCCAATCCTTCCAACACCATCATTCAAGGGACTATGATCCAAGCCGTGATGGAAACGGCTCTCGACAGCTCCCTGCCCGGCCAAACCCGCGCGGTCGTCTCCGAAGATGTCTTCAGCTTTGACGGATCGCGCCTTCTTATCCCACGCGGGTCGCGGCTGATCGGGCGCTATCGCTCGGGGCTAGATATTGCACAGCAGCGCGTCACCATCGCCTGGGACCGGATTATCCTGCCAGACAATCAAACCATCCGGATCAGTTCCTTTGGTGGTGATGAGCTGGGCCGTTCGGGTGTTACGGGTTTTGTCGACACCCGCTTTGATGAACGTTTCGGCTCCGCAGCACTGATTTCTCTCATCTCTGCAGCCCCGAGTGCTGCTGCGGCCTCTGTTGAAGATGAAGCCGCCGCAGATGTGCTCGAGGATGTTGGCGATGACCTGGCCGATGCCACAGACAGCGTCATTGGCGACTACCTCTCTATCGGCCCCGTTATCTATGTCGATCAAGGCGCACGTGTCACCGTCATGGTTGACCGTGATCTAGAGATCTTTTGATCCATGTCACTGAGCTATCTCCAGACCTCGCTTGATAAGCTGGACGCCGCATCCCGCAACGATGTCATCGAGATTTGTATCAATCCGGACGGCACCTGCTGGGGAGAATTTCAGGGCGATCATTTTATGCGGTTGCTGGACCAGCGGCTGTCAGAAACGGAGGTCAAAGATCTGGGCAATCAGATTGCCTCCAGTGCAAACACCACCATGAGTAAGGACAGGCCCATCGTATCGGTCTCGATTGCCTACAAAGATCGCCCGATCCGCGCACAGGTCATCACGCCGCCCGCCGTCATGTCGGCCATGTCGATCAGCTTGCGGTTCTTCTCAAGCCTTTCCCTCGAAAAAATTGAGCTGTCGTTTCTGTTTGGCAAGGAACGCAAGCTTGAAGAGGTGCGGCAAGAGAAAACCCAAGAATTGCGCGCAGTCGTGGAAGCCGGCGTGATCGACGATGCGCTGGCCTTTTGCGTTGAGAATAGGCTCAACATGATCGTCTCGGGTGGTACCTCGACAGGCAAGACCGTGGCAGCCCGCAAGATACTTTCGTATGTCGGCGCTGAGGAGCGGATCATCACGATCGAGGAGGCTGCCGAGCTTCTGCCCGCTCAACCAAACGTGGTGACGCTGATCGCAAACCGTGATGCAGCGTTCCAAACCGCAGACGTTCTCCTCACCGCGACGCTGCGCATGCGGCCGGACCGGATCATTCTTGGCGAGGTCCGCGGTAAAGAGGCCATGACCTTCCTGGAAGCCATCAACACGGGTCACGGCGGATCAATGACCACGCTACATGCCGAAACCCCGCAACTGGCGGTGCAGCGATTGGCGATCGCCGCCCTCAAAACAGAAATCCCGATGACCTATGCGGACATGGTTCGATACATCGAGAATTCCATCGACGTGATTATCCAAACCGGGCGTCACAACGGTGCGCGCGGCATCACCGAATTTTACCTCCCTGGCATGGAGCAGATTGGAGCAACCGGATGAAAACCTATGAATACGAGATCCTGTCGTTCCCGATGGATCGCAAAAATAGTCTGATTGAAATGCAGGCCGCGTTGAATGCGAAGGGCCAGATCGGGTGGGAGGTTGTCTCAATCAGCTCGTCCGAGTTTGCCAATATCGGGCACACAGCTTTCCTGAAACGTGAATCCTTCGAAGGCGCAGATGTTGGTGGTACCCGATGATGCATCGTACTATCCGTCTCACTTGGCTCACGATTGTTTTGGGGCTGACTGCACCGCCCTTGGTGGCGGAGCGTAATCTAATCCCCAGCCTCGAGAGCATTCCGGATGTCTGCTCTGAGCGCCCAAACGAACCCAATTGGATGGAGAACATCGCGCTGCGAGACGCCTACCAGCGTGTCTTGGTCCAAGACATCTATCGAGCACAGAGCATGGAGCGGGTCGTTGAGACGGGATCCTGCGACTGCGCCGCGCGCTTCCCAACTTGGGATTCAGCCGAAGGCACCTTCCGAGAAAACCATGCCGGAGCGAACCGTTCAGAAATGCTGCAAGCCTCGGACATCTACAACCGCCGCGCAAATGAACTTCGGCCTCAAGCCAAAACGATCTGCGAAGCCGCAGGCAATTGGTAGGGACATCCTGAAATGAGCGTCGTCACCTACTTCGTTGAAACCTCCCAAGGCTATCTCGACACCGCCGCCGAAACGCAATTCGGATCTGTTGCCGCTACAGTGGGTACGCTGCTCGTCCTTGGAACAACGGTCGTCGTGATCTTCGTCTTCCTGAACATGATCTACCAATACAAAGCGATGGACGGACGAACGGCGTTCTGGCTTGCGGTGAAGATCGGGTTGATTGGAATATTTGCGACCAATTGGGTGCAGTTTAATGCACTGTCATCAGCCATACTAGCTGGCATCGATAGCATCGCTGGCGCGCTTGTTGCTTCGGTTGGTGGCGGCGTGCCCGGCCCCTCCGGCACCTTCGCCGAAGAGTTTGACAGGCTCATTGCCGAGCTCGGGGAGTATCTGAATGCGGCGGGGTCGGAGCTCAACTGGATGGCGGGCGCGATGCTCGATATCGTCGGGGTCCTGATGCTGTCGATTTTAGGTGGGCTTGCGGCGTTCATTTTGGTGGCTTCGCGTCTGATGATCGCCCTGCTTATTGGCATCGCGCCGGTGATGATGTTCCTGACGCTGTTTGACGTCACCAAAGACTACTTTGCTCGGTGGCTCTCCGCGCTGATCTCTTTTGCCATTTATCCCATTGTCGTGGCAGGTGTATTTGCAACGATCACAGGTGTTGCCTCCGCATTGATCGGGGAACTTGGTGATCCTGAAGGAGCGACGAACATCGGCGCGCTCATCCCGTTTTTTATGATGGTTCTCATGGCCAAAGGATTTATCGTCGCAACGCCATTCATCGTGCGGGCGATATCGGGGAATATCATGATGCCTGCGCTGTCGGGTGGCCTGAGTGGAAGCTATGGATTTGCCCGTGCGGCCATGGGCAATCAACAGGCTTACAATCGCTATCTCGTTGGAGGTGCCAGCGGGGCAGAATACGCCGCACTCAGAGCGCGTCAGATGTTTGGAGTACAACAAATGCCACAACGGCCGGGGATGGCAAATGTGACACCCACAGGAAGCAGTCCATCGACCGGAACTGGATCGCAAATGCTGGCTCAGCTTGCGAGGCTTGGCAGATTGGGGAGACGATGAGCATGCCCGACCCAGACGCGGAAATTGTAATTAAGGAGCAGGCCGACCTATGGGCCATGTCGCATGGGTTTTCTGATGCAGACGAAATGAAGCAGTGGGGCGAGCAAATGGAACGTGAGCGCCTTGCAAAATTTGCCTTAAAAGAGGTGACTGAGAATGAACAATAGTAGAGTAGCAGATCGCCTGGGTGGCTTTATCATCGGGCTTCCAACAGTGGCATTTCCCATATGGATTGCGGGTTGGTCGCCGTGGCTGGGCGTAATTACGACGACCCTGTTTTTGGTTGTAGCCGTGTCTTACGTTTGCGGCGCTACGCCTAAATGGTTTCAACATGGAACTGCGAAGTAAGCGCAGCTTAGACAACACTTTCCGATGACGCGTTTACCTCAATATGTTGCTGATATGGGGTTCTCTGGTAGGGGCAGGACCATATATTAGTGAAACCAGCCGTTCGTGCGTGATGCAGCGAAAGAGGAAAACGAGCCCATTTTACCTCTTTTTTGTGGTGCAGCGAATGTCTGGTATTGAGAAACGGTTAAAGAAAATGCTGAACCCACCCAAAGGAGCGAGCTAATTACCAGCTCTCCTTCTTCAAATGAAAACTGGGAGACCGAAAACAAATTTGGAGCAGCTGTCTAAAAGGAAAGTTGCGCAGTTTGATAGGCCTGCTGAACGTCAACAACCAATTGTTGGTCATACGCAAAGGCCTGCGCGATTTCGGCCAGCGCAGAGATTGCAATCAGGTCGGCATTTCGCAGCGAAGGGACAAGGCCAATTGGGCCCCTAATGCGCTGCAGGTCCCGATCCGAGACACCCATGTCAGCTAACTGGGCAAGCCGGGCGGTGTGGGTTCTCTGGCTGCCTAACGCCCCGACAAATCCGGCCGTGGTAGCCAGCGCCGCGACAAGGAACGCAGGTTCCCAATCGTGATCGTGAAACAGAGTTAAGAAACCACTGGTCTTGTCCAAATCTAGTGTGGTGATGTTTCGCTGAGACGTCACATGAGTTGGGGCGTCTTTACAGTAAGCCGTGATTGCAGCGAGGTCATGGATGTCGGGGGAAAAGCCAGTCACATCAAATCCGATGACATGAGCAACTTTGGCGGTAGCTCGAAAAACAGCGCCCCGCCCAGCAAGGGTCAGGGCCACCTTGGGCTGATAGGCAATCGTGATCGGGAGGAGAGCCGCCTCAGTTGCTTTGGGATGGAACGTCAGGGATACGGGCTCGCGTGCCAACAAAGCAGTGTAGGCTGCCACAAGCGCTGCTTTGTCGGGTGCAGGGTCGATCCACACCGACAATGCCCCACCGCAAGGCAAAGCCAAATCATGGAAGGGTGACCCATCTCCGTAACGCAACAAGCGGGCTGATCCTGACTGCAAACATTCCAACGCCTGAAGCAAGATATCCTGATCAATGCAGCCGTTGGACATATAGCCCGTCATCTCGCCGATATCATTGACGACAGCCAGTGATCCCAGATCACGTGCGCTGCCGCCCTTGATATCCACCGACGTAATCAACACAAAACGCTGCCCTGTTCGCACAAAGGTCGCGACCTGCGCCAAAACGTCGACCGCATGGTCTTGATATGCGATGGGATTAACCAACCGTTTCTTCATCCAGCACTTCGGCAAATTTCTTGAAGAACTTGGCCGCGAGCTTCTTCGAAGTGCTTTGAATAAGCCGGCTGCCGAGTTGTGCCAGCTTGCCGCCGATCTGCGCCTTGGCATCATAGGACAAGATCGTGGAGTCTCCGTCTGCAACCAGCGTGACATCCGCGCCGCCTTTGGCATGACCCGCAGCGCCGCCGCTGCCCTGTCCCGTGAGCGAAAACGCGTCTGGTGCACCACTTTTGTCGAGTTGAACGTCTCCGCTAAAGCGCGCCTTCACCGGCCCGACTTTGAGCACGATCTTTGCTTCAAGTTCAGTGTCCGAATGTTGGATCAGCTCTTCACACCCTGGGATGCATTCACGCAAGATTTCGGGGTCGTTCAATGCTGCGTAAACGCGCGCCATGGGCGCATTGATGATGATTTCGTCTTTAAGTTCCATGGATTGTTTTTCCTAACAGCAAGGGGATTTGATGGACGCAAGCATTTCGGCCTGCGCAGGAATGAGGGCCCATTTTTGACGGCAGGCCCGAAGATAGGTGCGTAACTTTTTCATGTCAGATCCTTTTGCGGCATCATTTGTTCGAAGGCCCCAAACGCGGCGGGGGTGTCGATGTCATTGAAGAATCCGGCTTGTGTCATTGGGACATGCTGGGTCAGTTCAGGATGTGCCCGCGTGAATTTCCCACAGCCAGGGTTGGCCTGATCTGCAAGCAATCGGGCGCGCATGGCCGCGGGCACAACGATAGGATTGCCGCGTGCGGTGTCTTTGAAAGGGATTGAGATTTTCTGAACGTCCCCCGCCAAATGCGCTGTAATTAATGCACGAAGGTCGTCTGTTGTAAGGTGTGGTTGGTCGCCAAGCCCGATCAGATATTGCTGCGAGCCGCGTGCCTTAAGAAGCCCCGCGCGGACTGAAAACGGTTGCCCCGCGTCGAAATCTGCGTTGTGAATAAACTGGATCGGTAAGCCGTCAAGGGCAGCCTCGATCCTATCGGATTCAAATCCTGTCACCACGCACACCCGACCGTCCAAGGCCGCAATGTAGGTTTCAACGACGTGCCGGATCATCGGTTTGCCGTGGATCGGCAACAGTAATTTGTTGCGATCTTCCATGCGTCGCGACAGACCTGCGGCCAAAATGATCGCGCCAAAACTATCCATTCTGGGCGACACTCGCCAAAAGATCACGTTTGACCTGTGTCAGTTCCGCAAGAATCGACAGCGCGATCTCGGCAGGTGTGACAGCGCCAATGTTCAGCCCGGCGGGCGCACGGACAGTGGCGATTTGTGCGGGATCGGTACCTGCCGCGATCAGCTTTTCGGACAGGCTCGCAAACTTTTTGGAGCTGCCAACGAAGGCGACGTACTCAACAATACCAGCCAACCCTGTCTTCAACGCAGCCAGATCACCTTGGCCTTGCGTCGCAATCACAAGATACCGTGCGCGATTGGGTGTGCGTGCGGCCAAAGGGGCGTCCACGCTGACAGTTTTGACGGCCCAACCAAACTGCGGTGCGAGCTCTGTCAGCTTTTCAGCCACTGGAGATTCTCCAAAGACCAGCAAATCAGGCGTGGGGAGGTGAGGTTCGATAAAGATGTCGATGGTGCCTTTGGAGGGGCATCCGTTGCGTGCAAAACGGACGCCATCAACGTCATCGCCTGCAACCACGCCCTTTTCCGTCAGCTCCTCTTGCGGGGCGACCGAGATGAATTGGGGCTGTCCTGTCGCATAGGCCCGCAAGGTCGCCTCTTTGATCGCACCACGCACGCAGCCGCCGCCAAGCCATCCTTGAAGGATCTTTCCATCTTCGCGCAACAACGCCTTGGCGCCGGGTTTGGCTGAGGTGGTTCCTGCGGTGCGCACAATCGTGGCGATGGCGAAACAGTCTTCGCCCTCGTTCAATCCGTGGTCCATGATCTGTTTGGGTGTCATAGCCGCGCCATTTCGGTCTCGAGCGCTGCCAAGTCGCCCAGAGTATTGGCTGCGCGAAAGAGATCCAGATGCGGCAATGCCCCTGCCATCGCTTTGGCAGTCGGTTCATAACCGTCCCAACCTTTGAGCGGGTTAAGCCAGATGATCTTGCAGCCGCGTTTTTTCAAGCGAGCGAGCGCGTCGGAAATCCCGTCTGGTGATGCGGTGTCATAACCGTCCGACAGGATCATCACGACGGTTCGGTTATCAACGAAGCGACGGCCATAGGTGTTTGCAAACGTATCAAGGCTCTTCGCGATCTTTGATCCACCTGCGAAACCTTCGGCCAGCAAAGACAATCGGGCCAGCGCGCGCAGTGCATCCTTGTCGCGAAGGGCTTCGGTAATTCGCACAAGGCGGGTGTGAAACAGATATGCATCGGCACGAGAATCGGCGCGCATTAAGCCTGCAAGGAACGCAAGGAAAATACGTGAATAGACGGTCATCGATCCCGACACATCACAGATCGCCGTGATCCGCAGCGTGCGGTCAGGCCGCTGGCGTTTGGGCAGCGCGAAGGGTTCGCCACCCGTCGCAAGGCTTTGCCGCATGACTTTGCGAAAGTGGATTTGATCCCCTTTGCGCGCGGCTTTTCGACGACGTGAACGGCGATCCCGCAGCACTGCCCCAAGACGCAAGGCGATCTTTTCAGCCTCGGCAATATCCTCGGGGCGGACAAGGTCGCGCAGGTCTTTCTTGAACAGGTTGGTGACATCCGTTGCAATCAATTTGCCCTCCCCGTCGCTTTCGGCTTCGCCATCGCCACCGTCAGGGCCGCCGATGTCGCCAGTTCCGCTGCTTGCGTCTTCGCTGGTTTCGCGACTGGACTGTACGTTTTCACTTTGACTTGGGGTCGCTGTTGCGGTCACACGGGTTTTGACCCGCCCGCCATTCATCCAAAAGCTGTTGAACAAACCGTCGAACTGCGCCGCTTCTTCGGCGCAGCCGGTAAACACAGATTTCAGTGCGCGGCGTGCATCGTGGGGGTTTGCCGCGTTGATATGGGTCAAGGCATCCAGTGCCGCGCCCGTTTCACCCACGCCAAGCCGCAAGCCGTTGTCACGTAGATGCGCAACAAATCCGGCCATTCGGGCGGCAGGGCCGGGATCGCGGGCGGCAAATTTGGTCACAAGGCTCATGCGGCTTTGCCTGCCAAAAGTTGTGCGATTTCTGTTGGGATCGCATCGTGGTCCATTTGCGTTTTTAACAGGGTCGTCAGCGTCGCCTGCAAAATCGCCGGATCGGTCGTCAGATCGGCCACGCCAAGACCCATCAGAGCAGCGGTAAAATCAAGCATCTCGGCAATGCCCGGTTTCTTTTCCAGTTCCTGTTTGCGCAATGCCTGAACGAACCCAACGATTTGCGCGCACAGACGATCGGTGATGTCAGGATAGCGCGTGATCAGGATCGCAAGCTCGGTGTCGTGATCGGGATAGGGCACGTGGGCATACAGGCAACGACGGCGCAATGCATCGCTTAGATCGCGCGTGCCGTTGGCGGTCAGGATAACCATCGGCCGCGTCGTTGCGGTGATTGTGCCCATTTCGGGAATGGTCACCTGAAATTCTGACAGAATTTCGAGCAGGTATGCCTCGAACTCCTCATCGGCGCGGTCAATTTCGTCGATTAGCAGAACCGGTGCTTTGTCTTGGCGGATCGCCTTGAGCAACGGGCGTTCAAGCAGAAACTCGTCTGAGAATATCCGTGCTTCAACGGTTTTACCCGTCTCGCCATCTTCAGAAGCTGCGCGGATTGCCAGTAGTTGGCGTTGATAATTCCATTCGTAAATTGCCTGCGCGGCGTCCAGTCCTTCATAGCACTGCAAACGGATCAGTTGCGTATCTTGAACAGCCGCCAAAACACGCGCGACTTCGGTCTTACCTACACCGGCGGCCCCTTCGAGCAGCAATGGACGGCCCAGCGACAATGACAAATGCAGCGCCATCGAAAGATCACCCGAGGCGATATACCCCTGATCGGCCATAGCCGTTTGTAACGTTGTCCAAGTCATCGGTGTCCTCCCAGACGATGCGGGCCGCGCAAGGCAGCCCGCATCAATACCTTAGTCGTGCATGCCAAGATTGTTGGCTGTCTGCCAAATGCGCCAATGATCATGGGGCATATTGGTATGACGGTTGCCAAATGGTCTGAACGCATCTTGCACAGCATTTGAGAAGCAAGGCACGCCACCGACATGTGGGCTTTCGCCCACACCCTTGGCCCCAATCGGGTGGTGCGGGCTTGGGGTGACAGTGAAGTCGGTCTCGTAATTTGGCACTTCCCATGCTGTTGGCAGAAAGAAGTCCATCAACGTGGCCGTTTTGACGTTGCCCATGTCGTCATAGGCAATCTCTTGCCCCAAGGCGACGGCAAGTGCTTCGGTCAGGCCACCATGGATTTGCCCTTCGATGACCATCGGGTTGATCCGTGTGCCACAATCATCCAGCGCATAGAAACGGCGGATTTCAGGCACGCCAGTATCGACGTCGATGTCCATGACACAGACATAGGCCCCAAACGGGTAGGTCATGTTTGGCGGATCATAGTAGCTGACCGCCTCAAGACCTGGCTCAAGCCCTGGGATGGCCTGATTGTAGGCAGCGTAAGCGATTTCCTTCATTGTCTTGAACTGCTCAGGCGATCCTTTGACGACGAACCGGTCCACGTCGAACTCCACGTCGTTGTCGTGAACTTCTAGCAGATAGGCCGCAATCATCTGCGCCTTGGCACGGATTTTGCGACCTGCCATTGCTGCTGCTGCACCCGCAACTGGAGTGGAACGAGAGCCATAGGTGCCCAGACCGTAAGGCGCTGTATCGGTGTCGCCTTCCTCAATCGTGATGCTTTCAGCGGACAGGCCAATCTCGGTCGCGAGGATTTGCGCGAAGGTCGTGGCGTGGCCTTGGCCTTGGCTGATCGTCCCAAGCCGCGCGACGGCCGATCCTGTTGGGTGGATGCGGATTTCGCAGCTGTCAAACATGCCCATCCCAAGGATGTCGCAGTTCTTGACAGGTCCCGCGCCGACGATCTCGGTGAAGAACGACAGACCGATGCCCATGACCTTGCGCGTTTCGCCGCGTTTGAAAGCCTCGACCCGTTCTGCTTGTTCAGCACGCAGACCTTTGTAGTCCACGGCCAACAACGCTTTGTCCCACGCGGTTTGATAATCGCCGGAGTCGTATTCCCAACCAAGGGCAGCGGTATATGGGAACTGCTCTTTCTTGATGAAGTTGATCGAGCGCAACTCTGCGGGGTCCATGTTGAGTTCAATCGCGAGGACTTCGATCATGCGCTCAATGAAATACACAGCCTCAGTGACGCGGAATGAACAGCGGTATGAAACGCCGCCCGGGGCCTTGTTGGTGTAGACACCGTCAACGCCAAGATAGGCGACGGGGATATCATAGGATCCCGTACAGATGTTCATGAAACCCGCTGGGAACTTGGTCGGGTCGGCACAAGCATCAAACGCGCCGTGATCGGCTGTGACGTGGCAATGCAGGCCAGTGATCTTGCCCTCTTTGGTGGCGCTGATCTTGCCCTTCATCCAGTAATCGCGGGCGAAGGCAGTGGACATCAGGTTTTCCATCCGGTCCTCGACCCATTTCACAGGAACGCCCGTGACGATGGATGCGACGATTGAGCAGACATAGCCGGGGTAGACGCCAACTTTGTTGCCAAACCCACCACCGATATCGGGGGAAACGACACGGATGTTGTGCTCTTCAATACCTGACAGCAGGGACGCAACCGTACGCACCACATGCGGGGCTTGGAAAGTGCCCCAAAGGGTCAGTTTGCCGTTCACCTTATCCATCGACGCAACAGAACCGCAGGTCTCAAGCGGGCACGGGTGGGTGCGGTGATAATACATTTCTTCAGTGGCAACGACTTCGGCGTTGTCGATCACTTGATTGGTGGCCTCTTCTTCGCCAGCTTCCCATGTGAAGATGTGATTGGGGTGCTTGCGTGGGCCGTGCGCACCGTTTGGAATTGATCCATCTTCGGCCACCAGATCTTCGCGCAGGACAACATCCGATTGCAGCGATTTAAATGGATCGACGATGACTTCGAGTTCTTCGTAATCTACCTCGACTAGCTCAACCGCGTCGGCCGCGATGTAGCGGTCGTTGGCCACGACGAAGGCGACCTCTTGGCCTTGGAACAAAACCTTACCGTCGGCTAACACCATTTGCTTGTCACCCGCGAGCGTAGGCATCCAGTGCAGGTTCAACGGTTCAAGGTCTTTGGCCGTCAGAACCGCGACAACACCAGGCAGCGCCATTGCGGCGTCGATGTTGATCGATTTGACCCGAGCGTGCGCATAGGGCGACCGTACGAAATCGCCGTGCAACATGCCGGGCAGTTTGATGTCATCGACGTAGTTGCCCTTGCCTTGGGTAAAACGTGCATCTTCGACCCGCTTGCGCGAGCAACCCATGCCTTTAAGGTTAGCGACCCGTTCGTCGCGTGTGATTTCATCCTTCATTGTGCCGCCTCCTTGGCTGCATTCATCTCAGACGCCGCTGAGAGAATTGATTTCACGATGTTCTGATAGCCGGTGCAGCGGCAGATGTTGCCAGCAATGCCGAAGCGCACATCTTCCTCGGTCGGGTTGGGATTTTCCTCGAGCAACTTGGCCGCACGTGTGATCATGCCTGGTGTGCAGAAACCGCACTGAAGCCCGTGGTGCTCTTTGAAGTTCTCTTGCAGGACGTGCAGCGCGTCTGGGTTGCCGAGTCCTTCGATGGTGGTGACCTCTGCGCCATTGGCTTGAGCCACAAAAACTGTACAGGATTTCACCGACTTGCCGTTCATCGTGACCGTGCAGGCCCCACAATGGGACGTTTCACAGCCCACGTGTGGACCCGTGATGTTGAGCTTTTCCCGCAGTGCGTAGATCAGCAGTTCGCGTGGCTCAGCGAGGAATTCGTGGTCTTCGCCGTTGACGTTAAGTTTGACGTGCATCTTGTTTGACATGTTTATTTCTCCTCTACGCCCGTGACCAAGCGCGCGCGATGGCGCGGCCAAGGACGATGCCAGCAGCGTGGCGTTTGAATGCAACGGGGCCGCGGTTGTCTTCTGTTGGATCGATGTCGACCAGCATGGCGGTCACGGCAGCTTTCACGGCCGCTTCATCGCACGCTGTGCCAACGAGTGCCGCGCCTGCGCCTTTTGACCAGACCGGCGTATCGCTGAGGTTGGTCATCGCGATTGAGGCCGCAGCAACTTTGCCACCCTCTTTGGAGATTTGCGCGGCAGCAGCAGCCGTCGCATAATCGCCAATCTTGCGCTTTTGCTTTTCATAGGCGAAGCCACCGACGGGGACTGCAAAGCTCACAGCTGTCAGGACCTCTTCGTCTTCGCGTTCGGTCATATACGCGGCTTCGTAGAAATCGCGCGCATCGACCACTCGGTCCCCGTCAGGGCCAACGAGGTGAAACTGTGCGTTCAGGCATTGCATCAGGCCAGGCATGTCGTTGCCAGGATCCCCGTTTGCGACGTTGCCACCCACTGTGCCCATGTAACGGACCTGTGGGTCTGCAATTTGCAGGGCCGCCTCTTTCATGATGGGGGCGGCCTTTTCCATCTCTGCAGAATTGATGATCTCGTGCTGTGTAACCATCGCGCCGATCTTGATGGTGCCGCCTGTAATTGCGATCCCGTTCAGCCCCTGAATTGCTTGCAAATCGATCAGATGCGGCACCTCGGCCATCCGCAGCTTCATCATCGGGATCAGGCTGTGCCCACCCGCGATCACCCGCGCATCATCTCCATGTTCTTGAAGCAGGGCGATTACGCCTGCCATGTCTGTCGGCCTGTAGTACTCGAACGCCGCTGGTATCATTGCTTCGCCTCCCGTTTCCGCAATTAAGTTCAGAAGGACAGACTGTACGCAGCGGTATGCAGGCGCTTGCGTTTATCAACGAAGTGATCGCGATTTTGCACGAAATGCGCCTCAGACTGCACGAACTGCGACAGTCTAAAGACCCAATGCGTCGTGGACGAGCTTTAGATTCGAGCGGCTTACCGGAACAGAGGGCAGCTTGGCGTCGCCAAAGCGGCACACACCGTTGTCTTTCAGCCGCTCGAAATGCTCGACCAGCTTTGGGTTCACCAAATAGCTCCGGTGGGTTTTGATAAACCCAACCCTATCCAGCCGCTTAAACGCCTCGGTGATTGGCCAAGCGCAGAAGTGCTGTTCTTTCAGGGTGTAGACGTTGGTGTAATGGCCTTCGGCGCGCACAAACGCGACCTGAGCGGGATCAATCAATTGCGTAACCCCATTGCGTTCGCAAGGAATGCGTAAAGCTATTTGTACAGGTGCTGACATAGTGGGTACCTTGGAGGGACTCGCCGAAACCACAGAAGGTTCCGCCGCTTGGGGCGTGACCGGGTCAAGGAACGTCACTCCCATCCAGAGGAATGCGCCAAAGATGACAAAGCTTGATAAGATAACGCCCATCGCGAGCGTTTCGTTACTCATGACTGGGCCGAATTCATTCAAAGTCGGAACAGCGACAAAATTGGTCCCAGCCATGGCAGCAAAATGAACAGCGCTGACAGCGGCCCCAAAGCACAACGTTCCAAGTAAAATGCTGCGATTGGTTCGTTGGCCATAAGCAATCCAAAACGCGGCAATACAAAGCACGACTGCAGACACGACGGCCACAAGGATACCCGAAGGTGTATAGACCGCGCGGCACAATTGCAGACCGGCCATGCCCACATAATGCATCGCCAGAATTCCAAATCCAACCAACGCGCCTGCCGCAGACAAGGTGAAAGGTGTCCGTTCGCGAAAGTGCAGTAACAGCAAAGCCGTCCCCACAATAAGGATAGCCAGCAATGCGGACGCGAGCGTTATCGCGGCATCATAGTAAAATAGGATGGGCATCTGAATGCCAAGCATTGCCACGAAATGCATCGACCAGATACCACCGCCCAAAGCGACAGCTGACATTGCTATTGACGCTTTGCGGCGCAAAACGCTTTGCTTGGAAAGATCCTTGGACAACGTCAAACCCGTGAAGCCCGCGATAAAGGCAACTACGATCGATGCGATGACAAGTGCAGCGTTATGGCTAAAGTCTAGGAATTCCATGTCGCTTGCATGCACCAAATTTTGTACAAATCAAACCCATAAGATTGGCTGTCAACTCAATCTTACGCCATCAACCAAGTGTGCCAGATGCCGCCTACAGGCATTTTACCCGTCTATCTGAGTGCGCTTGTGACCGGACAAGACACACCGAACAGGCGGCATGACGTTCTAGAATACTAGAGGCCCTTTGTGACTTCTTTTTTGAACTAAGTGCCAAAAATTGTCTGTGTAAGCGTGCTGGTTTGTTCCAATGCGCCTCTTGCCGTTAATGCCGGACCGAAGTCTCATAAATCTTACCGAACTTGGTTTTGGCTGCGCCATTTTTCGAGAAGCGGACATTGGAGCAGCTGCAGCGAATTCACCCTTCGTCCCGCTGAGCCGCCGTTCGTCTAGGGCGCGGCGAATGTCAGCTTCCCGTCCTCCCCGACAAACAGGCGATGTCCGCCACCCTATCGCGCAACCAGCCTTTCACCATCCTCCTCTCGCAGCATCGCTTCCATTTCGTCCAAGCCATCGACTGCAGAGCGCATCTGCGCCTCATCAGCTACGCTCGCAGCTTCAGAATCCACGACGCCGCTGCCAAAATCCATCTCCATCTGGCGCTGTTCCTCGGCGATGACGGCTTGAACGACAGGCGCGGTCTTCTTTGGAGCGGCGTCGGCTTGGCCTGACGGTTGACCATCGCCAGCCTGGCTCGCCCTCTCCACATCGGCTTCTGTTCCCCCTGGCCCATCCGACGGCGGCGTCATCGGCATGGCGCGCACACTCAGCGGCAGCGTGCCTTGCGATCCCCCTCCCCCCGGCTCTGGAAACGGCAATTCACCCGTCTGCGCCGCGTGGATCGCTTTGAACAGCCGGTCGTCAAAATACTGAATCCGCTTTGCACGGACCGGCATCTGCGCATCGATCACCATGACGATCTCGTCGAGCGGCAGGCGGCGCGCCTCGTCTTCAGGGAGCAAGGAGCTTTCTTCGGTCCGGGTCGACTGGCTGCGCCCTTCAAAGGGGTTCTTGCCGATGGACTGGGATCGCGTGATGACGGTCTTCGTGGTCTTGCCAACCGCCTTGCTCAGCTCTTCGACGGTTTTTTCATCCGAAGGCGTGAGATAGAGTTTCACGCCCGCGTTGCCCTGCAGGGCGCGGCGGGTGTTCTCGCCGTAGATTTCATCGAGGGCGGGGATGGTTTGGGTGACCACGGCCAAATGGCCGCGATAGGTACGCAGGGTCTCGATGCTCTCGACCACGATGGGCATCTTGCCGAGGCGATTGAACTCGTCGAGCATGATCATCACTGGCCAGGGTTCATCCGGCCCGGGATCCTTTTCCTGCATGGCCGAGAGCAGGTCGGAGAAAAACAGCCGGATCAGCGGCGCGAGCGGCTTCACCATCAGCGGCTGGACCACGAGATACACCGAAAAGGGTTTCTTGCGGATCGTGCGGAAATCAAAGTCCGACACGGACGTCGCCTCATCGATGGCCGGGTTCTGCCATTGGTCGAGCCCCGAGGTCATCAGGAGCGAAACATAAGAGGTCAGCGTGTCATTGTTGGTGGACGCCAGCCGGGTGAAGATAAGCTTGGCGGCCCTGTTGTCGACCTCGTGGCCGCGCGCGAAGTATTCCTTCTGCTTGTTCCCGCCCGAGGCCGCGATGCGATAGATCTCGCCCAAGGTGGGGCGCTTGCGCTGGAAGGCCAGCAGGCCTGCCGCCACGAAGAGATCGATCCCGCCCTTGAGGAGGCCCTGCACCCGGTCGTTGTCGCTCTGCAGGAAGAGCGTCGCGAGAAGCTGCAATTCCATCTGCTGGCGCGCGGGATCTTTCAGTTGATAGAGGCGCAAGAGCGGGTTGTAGCGATGCGTGCGCTTGCCCTCCCAATCGGTGGGGGCAAAACGATAGACCTTGTCACCTTGGGCGGCGCGGTGCCGGGCCGTGGCCTCGAAACACTCGCCCTTCACATCGAGCGTCACGGCGGAGCCTTGCCAGGTCAGCAGGTTCGGAATGACGAAGCCCGTGGTCTTGCCGCGGCCCGTGGGCGCCACGATCAGCGCATGGGGGAAAACCTTGGAGCAGATGTAATTGGCGCGGGAGCCCGGCGGCCCCAGCTTGCCGAGGATGAACCCGGTCCCGGGCGCCCCGAAGAAGCCATTGGCCTTCATCTCGCGCGGGGTCTGCCAATGGGTCTGGCCAAACCGTGTCAGGGCGGACCCCGAGAGGGCGAGGCTTAGCATCAGGCCGGCGGCGGCGAAGCTGCCGATGATCAGGTGAATAAGTTGCGCGTCCTCCGGGCGGCGATCGAGGATCGCCAGATAGTTCTGCGCGATATAGGCAAAATCGATCTCGGCCCCGAAGCCGAGATCCTGGTAGGTCAGCACCGCCGAGGCGATGGTATAGCCCATGGCCCCGGTCACCAGCGTCACCAGCAAGACGCCGGTTGCGATCCGCGCTTTTCCCATGGAGGCGCTCAATGGACCTGACCCCGCTCGGTCTCGCCATCCACGTCTGTCGCGCGGTGTTTTTCATATTCGGTGTCGGCAAGATCATCGACCACCTGGCGCAAGGCCTCCGTGTTGGCCGTCGGTGCATCCGATTGCAGGTAAACCTTGGCGACATAGAGCCGGTCGAGACGGTCCTCGAGAACCTTTTCCAGCGCATCGGCATCGCCGGATGTGAGCCGCTCAAGTTGACGGTTATCAAGCACCCGCGCGATCTCGTCGCGGAAGGCGTCCCGCTCCGCCTCGGTCTCGAAGGGCGCGGACAATTCCCCGGCCCGCTCATGGTCCACGACACGCGCAATCTCGTCTGCAAGGCGGTCGGCACGGTCAGACCGCATCGGCGTTCCATCGCGGGTTGCGAGGATGTCGTCGCGCGTGCCAACCCCAAGCCCGTCGCGCATCTCGGTTTCGCGGCGGACCTGATTGATGGCCTCCGTGTCCCGGATCTCGACGACAGCCGCATAGGTCGCGCCGAGCCCGCGGGCGAGGTGGGACGGCATGTCCGGATAGCGCTCCCTGAATTCATCCGTGACAGCATCTGCAACGGGCGTGCGGACGTCGCGTCCCTCCATGATCCGGTCGACCTCGCGGGTGATCTCGCTGGCGCGGGCCGCATCGGTGATGGTCTCCCTGTAAGGCTCAGACCGGTCAATCACATCGCCAGGGCGTGCGAGCAGATCCGGGTGTGCCTCGAGATACGCGCGCTGCTCCGTCTCGATCCGGCGCTCCGCCCGTGAGACCACTTCCCAATCCCGGTCCTCCACCTGCTGCGCGGTCAGGCCGTCGGCGCGCATCTCCTGACGGATTGTTCCTTCCATCGCCCGCACCGCGCCCTCATGATAATGGAACCGCTCGCTGACCGCTTCCGCTTCCATGACACCATCCCGGCGCAGCACGTTCTCCCGTTCCAGCAGCGTGCCAAGCGCGACATGCACATCGTTGAGAACGTCGCGCGCCTGTTCCAGATCAGCGCGGCGTTCAAGGTTCAGATCCCGCGCCTCGGCCACCTTGGCGAGATCATTGGCAATCCATTGATGCTCGAGCGCTGCATTTGAGGCGCCCGTCTCGATCCGGGCCACCACTTCCGATGTGCTGATCCCGGTGCCCCGTAGTGCCGCGTCAATGCGCGATCTCAGGTCGGGCTCGGCCAGTCGCTCGCGCTGGCTGGCGTCAATATTGGCTTCGGAATAGATCCCGCCCTCCGAGGGGGTCTCTGAAAGCGTGGATGATCGCAAACCGAGAGGCTGCATGTGCTGGACCTGCGTCTGGATCTCGATGAGACGTTTTTCCAGCACGGGACGTTCCGTGTCGGACTTCTCGGCGATCATGCCCTGCACCCGCGCCAGCTTCTCCGCATAGAGGCTTCTGAGATCCTCGAAACTCTGATCCTCGGCCATATACACATCTCCTGTTCGGTCCACCTGCCCGCCGCGCGCCAGCACCTCGCCCGCGCGGAAGAGTGCCGCGGCAATATCCTCGCGGGCCTCCCGGGAGGCCTCCGCGGCAAGCGAATGGTAGACGGTTCTGGTGTTGGCGATCTCCGCCAGCGTCCGGGTCAGGTCCTGCCCCACGCGTTCGCGCTCGCGGGGCGCGCGACCCTCTTCTTTCGCGGCGTAGACCTCGCGGGTAGGGGCTGGGTAATGCACAACCCCGCGATCCACCCGGCGCGTGGCTTCCAGCCGCACGCCATACTTCTCGGCCTCCTCGACCATGGCGAGGCGAAAATCATCATAGTTGAAGCGGTGATTGCGGCCGAGGAAGAAGAACTCGCCTTCTTGCGAGCGGCGGTTCAGCACCAGATGCGCATGGGGGTGATCGCGGTCCTCATGCACCGCGATGATGTAGTCGAAATGCCCCGCGTCGGTCTGGAAGAACCGCTCGGCCACATCCGTCGCGATGTCGCGCACATCCTCCCCGCGCGTGCCGATGGGGAACGACATGAGCATATGGGTCGTCTGGCCCAGCTTGGGCTTGAAGCCCGCATCCCACCGCTTGGCAAAGCGCTCGGTGAGGTCCTTGATGTCGCCCGCCTCGAGCTTCGCCTTGCCATCCAGGAACCCGCTACTGTCCACGATATGGGTGGACTTGGTCGTGAGGTAATCGAGCTGGTTTGCGAGCTGCGATTTGGTATGCGTTCCCCCGCCCCGGATCGCCTTGAAGACTGCTGGCCGATGCCCTGCTGCCGCGCGCACAAGCTGGGTCTGCTTGGCCACGTGCAGCCCCTGCATTGAGCCCCGGACGCGGCTCCAGCCATCCCGAAAGACCTCGCCCGTGACGGCATGGACGGCATCATTCAGCTGCATGCGCAAACTCCCTCAGCGCGGCCGTGGCCTGCAGCTGCATTGCGTCCCGACGGCGGCGCAGAAGCAGATCGATCTCGTCAGCGGAGTCCAGGATGAACCGCGCCAGCCCGCGCATCTGCGCAAGGCGCAATTCGGTGAACTCGGCACTCGTGCCGCCCCCTGCCCCCTGCCCCCGCCGGTTGGCCTGCGTCATCTGCTTGGCGATCTGCGCGACCCCATTGCCGACCTCGTGCAGCGAGGCGCGATAGCGCGCCATCTCAGCCGCCATCTGCGCGTCCGGGACAAACACGCCACCCGCCGCCTGAATGAGCCGCCGCAACCCCTCGGCCCGGCTCTCGATCCCCGCCTTCGCCAACACCTCGTCGAGCGCCGCCAGCTCCGCAGCCGTGACCTTCACACTGACCGCCGAGACCGGGATCGCGGCATCGGCCTGGCGCTCGGCATCAGCTTTCAGGACGTAGCGCACGGCCCGCGATGTGACCTCGAAACGCTCAGCCAGCTCGGACGTCGACACACCCTCCGCGGCCTCGCGGACGATCTGCATCTTCTCGATCTCTGTCAGGCGTTTTGTTCGGGACATGCGGAAGAAAGACCCCCTATTTCCTGCCACCTTCATACAAGGCTGCACCTACCATACGAAACTATACTAATCTGTCAATAATATACTTACGGTGATTAAGGGCGCAGGCAGCCTTGTATTCCGTTTAACGCCGAGCACCGCAGGTGCGAGGCCGCGCCCGAGAGGGCGCCAACCAACACCAGCCACAGGCTCTAACATGGGCCGCTCTCAACAGTGTCCGCGCCTGATGTCTGTCTGAACATGTAATGTTCGGACGGAAACGAAGGGGCGGGACAAACCCCCAGCGACGGGGCTGACAGACAGGGTCAAGGGAGGCCAGAATTGGCGTGCCAATTCTCTGCCGCAAAAACCTGAAGGCATCGCCGATCGGTTTTTGGGGATGGCCCCCTTGAGGCTGGCTGGCGGCTCTGTCACCGCGCAGGGTCAAATACAACAGGAACCATCAGGACTGCATTGCAGTCCTGTCACCCGGAACCGTGACCGCGGCCTATGGCAGAGGTCTCAACGGACCGCACAGCGATCTCTGGAACAGAGATAGGGCCGCCTAACGGCGACCCATCCTCGGGGAGGATTTACTCTTGGGGTTCCTTTGAGCTTGGTGGGAACATCACCAGCTCTTGGACGCCGACGGGGAAGTCGAGCTTGAGGCTGAAGAACTCCGAGCCATCCCCGTTGCGGGTGTTGCGAAACATGGCGCCGACGCGTTGGAAGCGGGTGCGCTCCTGGCCTTCGCCATCGGTGTATTTGACGGGAACTGTTGCGACGTAGTGGTTGGTCATTTTAGTCTCTCCTTTTTGCGATGAGGATCAAAAAGCACGGGGCATCAGGACCGGTCGCAAGCGCAAATGCGGAGGGTCCGCGCCACAGGCGTGGAAGCCGTATTTGTGCTTGCCGGAGCGCAGCGTAGGGAACGGCCGGTCCGACCCCATGCGATCCACATCAATGAGCAAAAAGAAGAGACCAAAATGTTTGCCCCCACATCGCAGTCGCCACGGTTCTCGTTGATCTCGATGGAGGTGAAAGTCGGGTGCGCTCTGATGCAACGTGTTGAGGTTTGGTCTGTCGCGCGCATCGAAAGGCAGGGCGGTTGTTCAGCCTCGGGCGAAGATCAATTTCTCGGTGTTGAGATGGTTGTGATGTTATCCGCACCAAGCTTGAGGACGCGGAGGACAGCTGGTCCGGCCGCACCGGTATGGCACGGCCAGTCCTTCCCCAACTAGAGTGCGTCCAACATCCTGACCGTCTACGAACAGCGATCCACATAGGCGTCCAAAGTTACAACGGTCAGTACCTTCGGTTCCGGGCCTGCACGAACATGCCACGCGTTCAAATTCTATCGATACCGCATTCCGCACCAGTTGGCTCAAACGCGCCGTTGCGCGTTCCCCGACCTGACGCTCTGCAGCGCAGGAAGGCCGCCACGTCTCAGGAGCATTGAATCCGACAAGGCGTACGTTCGCCGGCAGCCCGCGAATATCGACGGTATCACCGTCGATGATCCGCACATCGCTTGAACGGAGGGTCCGATCCTGTGCTGTAGGTTGCGCCACGGCCGGCCCATTGAGAGACAAGAAGCTGGAGGACATCCAGCCGGTTCCCAAGTCAGACCTAATTTGCGCCCATTGTCCTTGGTCACGAAGCAGTTGAACCTGTGTGCCTTCAACCAGAACGCCCATGACCCGATCAGACGTGGACGGCCCGTCCCGTTGATTGACCCGTGTCCCCGTCACATAGACGTAAGTTCCGCTCGTCGTTTGCGGTGCGGACGTCGCTAGTGGGCTGTAGGATGTGGATCGCGATGATGTTGTATCGGACAAAGATCCAATCAGCGCGAAGAACGCCACCGCAATAACGAGCGGCACCATGATTTGTCGCTGAGCCCTACGGACCGCCCGCCGCGGTGCAGTGATTGCACGGGTTACAGACATCGGTCGGGTTTTTGGTTGGTAAGATTTGGTGCTGCGCTTCGGAGCCGGACGCGGAGGGCGTTCGTTGGCCTGAGATGAGGTCCGCGATGATGGCTCACGTTCCAACTTCAGGGCTTTATGCAGGCTGGCATATTGGGCCTTACTCAGACGTGTTTCGGTTCCGTACTGCTGAAACCGCGCGGCCATGTTCGTGAGAAACGACACCTCCCAATCGTTCGCCTGCCCAGACTGCAAACGCGCATCAATGCGCGATTGAATCTCTTTGGTGCGGTCTGGAGAAAAGGGCATCGACTGAAAAACCTGCGCGCATGATATGCTGTCCAACAAAAGTCATTTGTGGCGCGGACACAATAGACAGGGATTACATTGAGATAAGGTCAAGCTAATCGCAAAACGGGAAAATCGCACATCCACCGTCATGACCTAAATGAACCCTTGCTGCAGACCATCAACGTGAATCTGAACTTGGACCCATGCTTTTGAGAACGAAGGAAGGGCCACCCGAAGGTGACCCTCTCTGACTTATGCTTCTGCCTTCTCCTTCGCTGGATCCGCGACTCGCATCACCGTCAGACCCTTCGCTTCGGCTTTCTGGCCGAGGTTCAGTGCGACCCCGTTGCCTCCAAAGAGGACAACTCCCGTAGCGGCGAACTTATCGTCCAGCATCTCATCGTTGCACTTGAAGGGTGCCGCGCGTCCGTGTGCGGACCAGCGCGGATCAAAGCGCGCTTGATTGATACCCCGCGCACGTGCCCACCGGGCCGCGATCATTTCCGCCCCATGCTTGCCGCCTTTGTGGCAGAGGAAGATATCTTGATTGCGGTTTTGCTTAATGCGGTCGCGCACCTTATCGAGTGTCTGGAAGATGACATCGATATCTGTCCAATCGGTTGCACCAGAGACGATCAGCGGCACACCTTCGACTTTCGACTTGGCGGCAGTTTCCCGATCATGCTGCTCCAGAAGCTGCTTGGCCTCGAAGACGGCTCCCGTCTCTTGCGCCCGAACGCTGGCGCGCGATCCCGCTGCCGGGATGAAGGCATTTCCTGTCTCTACCTCGTAGCACTCTGCAGCGGCCTCCCCCATCGTCTCGATGGCATCCACGATCTCGCGCAATTGCACGAAGCGCGCTTGCGCCTCTTCCAGTGCGGTCTCTGCGATCTCTGATCCATCGTGGCATTTTGCCAATGCGCCGATCTTATCGGCTGTGCGGTCGACTTCCTTACCGAGGGCAACCTTGCGGCGCTGCAGGATTGTCGCCAACCCGTGCGCGAGAGGTTCGATCTCTCCTTCAAGTCCGGTATTCCGCAATTGCCCGAGCAGGGTCTCGAAGGCTTCGCGGATGATGCTGTCTTTCAGGATATCGTCCTGCGGGATTGGCAGGTGTGCATCTTTCTCCGTCAGGCCGAAGAGTTCGATTGTCTCGTATGTTGTCGCTTGATCGTAGGCCATGGGTTCATCTCCAATGTTTGAGTTTGATGACCACCACGTGAGTGTGGGGGCATGGCCGATTTCTGGTTCACCGAATCTGTTCGGGTCAGGGACGGCGTAGCCGCCAGCTTGCTGGGCGCAAAAGTTTTCCAAGCGCCGCTGCTCACAACAAGCGCACCCTCACGCGCGCGACTGACCCCCCCACACAGCCAACTCTCGCCGAAAAGTTTTGCGATCCTTGAGGCGGGCTGATTTGGGGGCCATCCGGAGGATATGCTTCCATACTCATGTGTGTGTGTTTTGACGCAAGGTTTGCCCGACGCGAGCAGGCAAGCGGTGGGAGTGGGACACGCAGGCGGGTGCAGCGGCGGGATCGTTTTGCCTCGGCAAAACAGACCAGAGCGAAGACCGCAGGCGTGGCCGAGACCCGCCGTGCTCGCGAGACGGGCAAACCGGGACCCACAGTGCGACATCGCGGTAAGGCCGCATGGCCGCATGCGCGACGGACCGCAGGGCCGTTCTCACCTGTGACACGCGAAGCCGAGCAGGTGAGGCCGTTAGGTATTGCGTCAGGGGTTCAGTTGATTGGCGAGCACGTCGGAGCGGACTTTGAAATTCTATCGCTAAAGGTCAACAGCGCGGACGAAGCTGACTTTAACTCCGCGAAGATCAATGGCCGCATTTAATGGGGGCATATTTAGAGAAAGCACCTCGGGTGGGAACTGGGCCTCCGAGTCGAAAGTCACTTTCCCTTTTGGTCCATTTAAAGTCCCCACTTCGGGGAACCATTTCAATCGGCAGGACTTCATCCCAACGACAGAACAGCCCAAGAATTTGAAAAAGGAGGGCGTCAAAATTTCTTGGCGCAATGAGCCCCACTGGCAGTGAAGGTTAGGACAGTAGTCGACAAACCGAGACCAGCGCGTCTTAATGATGCTGTAGGGAGAGCAAAATGACACCAAAGGCATCGCATGCTGATATTGTGATGGAGGCAACGCAGTCGACATCGGCTGCGGCAAAGTCGCGGGTTGCTGCGAGTTGGCACCGTTCTGTCATTAAGCATGGACTGGACCCTGATGAGCATCGGGCACCTGACCGAATAGAGCAAAAAAGTCTGCAATTCAGGATGGAGACGCTCGAAAAATTCATGACCGTCGCGAGCCCGCGTTTGGACGCGCTTTTCTCTCTGGTCGGGCAATCGGGTTGCGCGGTTTTCCTGACCGATACAGATGGCATCATCCTAGATCAACGTCTCTCTGATGCTGACGCTATGGCATTTGAAGGTTGGGGCCTCACAACCGGTGCCGACTGGAGTGAAGAGAAAGAAGGCACGAACGGCATTGGGACCTGTCTGACCGAGCAACGTCATGTAATCATTCATCAAGACGAGCATTTCTATACGCGCAACACAGGCATGAGTTGCATCGACGCGCCGATCTACGGCAGCAACGGTCAACTTGTGGCGGCGCTTGATTTATCATCCGCGCGTGCAGATCAAACGGAGGCCTTCAATCGCCTGATCGCGGCCCAAGTGGCCCAAACCGCACGCGCGATTGAAGCCGCGAATTTCAGGGCCGCCTTTTCATCCGCGCGGATCATTGTGGCCGAGAGCGACGACGCTGAGGCCTCAACGCTACTTGCCATTGACGAAAGTGATTTGGTGATAGGGGCCACCCGCGAGGCCCGCCGTGTCTTTGGGCTGCAACGGACGGGTGATTTAGTCGCGCGCCCTGCAACAGACATACTGGGACGTGAAGATGGCCCTACAGGATTTGAGAAGGCCGAAAAGGCCGCTGTGATTCGTGCGTTGGCACGGGCCGGAAACAACGTATCGCAGGCCGCGCGCCAGCTTGGGATCGGTCGTGCGACGCTTTATCGGCGGATGAAGCGGCTTGGACTTGAAGATAGTTAGGGGAAACTGTCTCATTGGTGAGACACCTTTAATCCCGCGACACCTTCCTGCCACAAGACGTGGCGCACGACGCAAGTCACACTCTTTGTAATCCGGGAGGAGAAGCCGGATAACAATGGAGGATTTCAAATGAACGATATGACCCACACCGAGGCAGGCACATATGTGTCGCCGTTTAAGCTGCGCTACGACAACTATATCGGCGGCGCGTTTGTGCCACCCGTCAATGGCAAATACTTCGAAAACGTGACGCCCATTACCGGTGGCTTGATCAACGAATGCGCCCGCTCTGACGCGGCGGATATTGAGCTCGCACTTGATGCAGCCCACGCTGCCAAAGACGCTTGGGGCAAAACATCTGCCACGCATCGCGCGAATATTTTGCTTAAAATTGCGGACCGGATCGAAGAGAACCTAGAACTCTTGGCCACTGCCGAAACATGGGACAACGGCAAGCCGATCCGCGAAACGATGAACGCAGACGTGCCACTTTGCGCCGACCACTTCCGCTATTTTGCAGGTGTTTTGCGCGCGCAAGAAGGCAACATGAGCGAGATCGACAACGACACCGTCGCCTATCACTACCACGAGCCCTTGGGCGTTGTCGGCCAGATCATTCCTTGGAACTTTTCTTTGCTGATGGCGGCATGGAAACTGGCCCCTGCTTTGGCTGCGGGCAACTGCGTCGTAATGAAACCAGCCGAACAAACGCCTGCCGCGATCATGGTCTTTGCAGAACTAATCAACGATTTGTTGCCAGCCGGCACATTAAATATCGTCAACGGCTTTGGCGGAGAAGTCGGCGCAGCACTTGCCAGTTCCTCGCGCATTGCAAAAATCGCCTTCACTGGGTCCACCGTCACGGGACGCAAAATCATGGAAGCGGCGACCAAGAACCTGATCCCCGTCACGCTTGAACTGGGTGGCAAGTCGCCAAACATCTTCTTTTCTGACGTGATGGCAAAGGATGATGCGTTCTTGGACAAGGCCGTCGAAGGCTTCGTTCTGTTCGCCTTCAACCAAGGCGAAGTCTGCACCTGCCCTTCACGTGCGCTGATCCAAGAGGACATCTACGAAGAGTTCATCGCGCGCTGCATCAAACGCGTCGCTGCGATCAAGCACGGCGACCCTCGCGACCCCGAGACCATGGTCGGTGCACAAGTCAGCAAGGCCCAACACGACAAGATCATGGGCTATTTCACGATCGGTCGCGAAGAAGGCGCCGAAGTGCTGGCTGGTGGTGGTTCAGCGCGGTTCAACGGTGAACTGTCAGGCGGGAACTACATCCAACCGACGATCCTCAAGGGTCACAACAAGATGCGGGTTTTCCAAGAGGAAATTTTTGGGCCCGTCGTGTCGGTAACGACGTTCAAGGATGAAGCCGAAGCTTTGGAAATCGCGAACGACACGATGTATGGCCTCGGCGCTGGCGTTTGGTCGCGTGACATGAACACCTGCTACCGCTTTGGGCGTGCCATCGAGGCTGGCCGCGTGTGGGTGAACAACTATCACGCCTATCCAGCCCACGCAGCGTTTGGCGGCTATAAGCAATCGGGCATTGGCCGTGAAAACCACAAGATGATGCTGGACCACTACCAGCAAACCAAGAACTTGTTGGTGAGTTATAGCCCCAATAAGTTGGGCTTCTTCTAAATACTTCGAAAGGCGGCCTTTGCAAATACATGCAAAGGCCGCATCGCAGACCTCGTCAGTTCAAGCTTTGTAGCTATTCCATGAATTCCAATTGAAAACCTTGCTCTGGCAGCGTGTCAGTCATTCAAGGTATTTCTGTTAACCTAATTGACCGCTCTACCTACCGATCGAGAAACGCTCTCAGAATTTAGTCTATTGCTCCGCTTTGGGCTGGAATTTCGGGGCACGATTTCCTTGTTTCCCTTATCAAGATTTAAGCCGCTCCTCAGGTGTTCGGTTCATTCGGCACATTTCATAACCTTTAACCTAGGTTCACTCGAAGTCGGAAATTGCAACTGCTACTTTCAGTTTTCCGATTGCGGACATTCGCGGCAATGCAGAAAATCGGTAAAGAGGGCTCCGAGCAGTCATTTGCCGCAGATTTAATGAATGTCCGCTGTTGGCCAGACAACGTCGGCAGCTTAGACAATTCGACCCAGCCGCAATGGAACGCGCTCACGCTCCGGACGCTTCAGTGCTTCCGCATACTTTCTGGCATTGCCGTCGATCCCGTCATGCCAAAGCTTCGATACAAAGTCGCGGGCATCCTGCACCGTCATATCTTTGAGTATGGGAGAGAGGGCCATAAAGAGCTCGTCCTCGGTGAGGGATGCCGCGCGACACATCGCGTCCTGATAATAGGATGGATCGTTCAGGACATATTCGCTCAACGGCATCAACGCGACATTCTCTGCCGGAATCGCCAAGAAGATCGTATCCTGAATCGTTTCTAAGAAGTCGCGACGGGACGTGGAAACCGGTTTGCCCTTATTTTTCGCGTCGGCGTAGGCCTCTTTCGTTTGACCCAACTTCGACGCCGCATAAGAAAACACCATATCCCGCTTTTTGTCTGGTAGCTCAAACTTGGTACATGTCTCAATGCGCGTGATCAGCGCAGTGATTTCCGCTTCGAGGTCAAAGTTTTCGAACCAAACCCGGTCCATTTTCGGTTTTCTAGCCATCCGCCCTCTCAAAAACCACGCTACGATAGTATATCCTTGTAGCATAATGGGGTTCTTCGACAAGTCCGGAGATCACAAGCGATGGTGTTGTGGGTGCCAATCAAAGCACCGGGTTAGGCACGGGTGTCTTTCAAGCACACTCACACAAAAAAGGGGAACCGCGTTGCCGCAGCTCCCCTGCACTGTCTGTCGATGGTCACGATCTGATCAGGCAACCAGTGACAATCCACTGCTTGCGTCCGGCTGCTCATCCCCGCTCTGCACAAACGGAATGATCGAGAACGTCTGGCCACCCCGTTGCTCTTCGTTCTGCACGGCATTGACGCGCAGATCACCATCAGGCGTGTTGATCAGCAGCGACAGATAATCGTTGCCGGTCCGGGTGCTTTTCGCCATCCAAGCAGAACCGACGCGGATCGCTTTGCCTTTTGGCGAGCTCACTTCGATGCGGTAATCTGGGTGCGTCTCTTCCGTCTTGTAGTCATTCTCAATCAGCATGAAATCCAGATCGAACATCATGTTGGCGATGTAACCCGCAAATGCGTTGTCAGCATCCATTGCCGTCAGTTCGCCGGAGATTGAGCCGGATTTCATCGTGCCGTTTGAGACCAACGGGATGATCTCGAAGTCTTCACTCTTGGCTTTGCGGGCTTCCTGCGTTTGCACCGCATTAACGCGGAACGGGCCAAGTCCAACATCGATCTGCATCGAAATGTAGGGATTACCACTGGTATGGCCTGTCTCGTTCCAAGCCGTGCCGATACGCACCTTGCGACCAGATTTGTTGACGGCGGTAACGTCGAAGTCCGGGCTGCGCTCGGACATCTTCGGGCGCGTCTCCAGCTGGATCGCGATGTCGAACTTGGTGTTGTGGATTGTGCCGGTGAAGACTGCGGCTGCGGTGTCGGCGGTTTTGGTAAGGGTTCCTGCGAACATGGGTCTTATCCTTCTTGGGTTATCGGGGCCCGACATCTTGCCAGACCATCCGAGATTGCTTTTCGACCCCTCATGGAGTCACAAAACAGAAAGCCTGCTTTCAACTTTCTCCCGGCCCCTCAGACGGTGCAGAGCCCTAAATGGACGCACGTCGCCACAACACCAGCGCGACCCATTCTTTGCCCAATGGTCTGTTGGGATGTTTCAGACATCACGATCGGAAAGGAAGAACTCCTCTTCCTGACCATTCAGCCGGCAACCGCTTTGGTCGGTCAGACCAATGGCACTGCCGTTGTGCTCAAAGACGATGAGATACTGGCCCAGTGTATCCTTGCGGACCACATATCCCTCGTTTGACCAGTGAACGGACTTCCCTGCGTCCGCAGCTGTTTTGATTTCTGCGATGTTCATGTGTCTTTCCATCTAGATTGAGTAATGCCTGCCGCGCACCCGCCTCTTTGGGCCGGTGCTTGCTTTGGTGCGTTTGAAGAATTGTGATTACAGTCAACACTTTGGGTCAGGCTGCGTCGCGGATACGCGCATGCTCATCGCCAACGATGCGGGTCAAGATCGTTTCCGTATCGACCCCTTCACCGTGCGGGACAAAAACCCGCAGCTGGAAAGCGATGATTTCCGTGAAACATCCGAGAGCTTTGAGACACTCAATCGTGCCCTTATCCGCCCCATTGATCTCCAGGCGCACATCGCCAGCAACGCGGCGGCGCGTGAGCGTCAAGCCGCGCCCCAGATCGACTGGTGCTGTCGTGCCAAGAACAGCTGTCAGCATCTCCCCCGGTGTTTCAGGAGTCCCCGTCATGAACCGCGCCCGAAGGGCTGCGGCCCCCTCTTCACTAAGTGTGCGTCCGATCATGCTCGCACAGCCCTCGGGCGTGACCCGATAGATACGCTCGTTGCTTGTGGGGATGGTCTTCCAGATCGGCAGCAGGAGACCCGTGAGCAGGTAGAGTTTTGTCCTGGTGGTTTTGGGCAAGCTGTCGGCCTCATCGTCCCAGAGCCGGATGAACTCTGATTGATCAACCGCCTCCCAGGCCGAGGTTTTGAGCTTGCCCTCCTCCAGGTAGGATTTGCCAGATGGTCTGACGACCTTGCGCATGAGAGTGACGATGTCTTCATCATACATCTGCATCGGGCGTTTTGAGATGAGCCCTACCCGCCCAGAGGCCCGATTGACCATCGGGACTTTGTCAAAGTTGTTGCCGAGTGTATCATCGGCGCGCGCAATGTGAACAGGATCTGTCACCTCCAATCCGATGATACGTGTCACCGCGCCAGATTGCGGGCAGGTCCAGAGATCTTCCGCCGAAACCTGTTTGATTGTCTCGCCCCGCAGCGTTTCCACCCCGAGATCGAGCGTACCTGCGTCCCTTGCACGTTCAGTTTGGTCCGCGATGCGCTGCATAAACTCAGCAAAGAGTGCGTTCTGCATATGGATCGGTAACGCCAGCACCCGGTTGAGGAACCGCTGGATGGGCGGCAGTTCTTCCAGCAGCACGCCATCCTTGTCGATTAGCCTCAAAGCCGTCCAATCGGTAAAGGTCTCATAACCCATCGCCTCAGCTCGCCCCGCGGCAAGATCGGCGTAATATCCGCGCAGCGCGGATCGCGCGATAGGGCTTTCAAGATTGTCCTCTTCGCGGAACATGCCTTGCGAGCCTGTCTCACGTTGGCCTTTGGTGAGCGCCCCAAGTTGGTCAAGCCGTTTGCTGATTGTTGAGGTGAAGCGTTTTTCGCCATGAACGTCCGAGGTGCAGACACGGAAGAACGGCGCGCTGACCTGCGCCGAGCGATGCGTGCGCCCAAGACCTTGAATGGCTGCATCCGCGCGCCAGCCGGGCTCCAGCAGATAATGGCGACGCCGCTTCTGGTTTTTGGCCGTTTGCGCCGCATGATAGGATCGCCCGGTGCCACCCGCATCCGAGAAGATCAGGATGTTTTTCTCCCCATCCATAAACGCCTGCGTCTCGGATGAATTGCTGCTGGAGCTGCGCTTTTCGATGAAGAGCGCGCCGTCGCTGGATTTGAGCGGGCGGATGGACCGGCCTGTGACTTCTGCCACGGCCTCATCCCCGAACGCCCAGAGGATTTGATCCAATGCCGCGGGGATCGGGGCCAGCGCCATCAAATCCATCATCGCCTCGTCCCGCAATGCTAAGGCTTCGCGAGAGACGACCAAGGACCCTGTTTCATCCCGCAGCGGTTCTGCGACGACATTGCCGTCAATCTCGACCAGCTTCTGGGTGTGGATCGGAAAGGCCTGTTCGAGATAGCCGAGCACGTAGTCGCGCGCCGTCAATGCCCCCCCGACCAGTTCATCATCGGGGTCCATCACCTCCAATCGGCGCTTCAAAAGGCTTTCGCCCGTTGAGACCACCTGGATAACGCAGGCAAAGCCATCGGATAGGTCCTGCTGAATGGCGCTGACGATCGACGGGGCTTTCATGCCCATCAGCAGATGATTGAAGAAGCGCTGCTTTGTGCTCTCGAACCGCGACTTGGCGGAGGCTTTTGCAGCAGACGCATTTGTCTCTCCCGAGGCATCATTGACGCCTGTCGCGGTCAGTGCGGCCTCCAAGTTATGGTGGATGGTGCGGAAGGCGCCCGCATAGGCATCATAGATCTCCGTTTGGGCAGGCGTCAGTGCGTGTTCCAGCACATCGTATTCAACCCCGTCAAAGCTCAGCGCCCGCGCCGTATAAAACCCGAGTGTTTTGAGATCGCGTGCGACAACTTCCATAGCCGCAACACCACCCGCTTCCATCGCTGAGACAAAGCTCTCGCGGCTCGGGAACGGATATTCTGGCCCCTGGCCCCAAAGCCCGAGCCGGGAGGCATAGGCGAGGTTTTGGACCGATGTGGCCCCCGTCGCGGAGACATAGAAGACGCGAGCGCGCGGAGTGGCCAATTGCAAACGCAGACCCGCAAGACCCTGTTGGGACGGCTTTGCCCCCCTGCCCTGCTCCGATCCAGCCGCATTTTGCATCGCGTGGGCCTCGTCAAAAGCGAGCACACCATCGAAGTCGTCTCCCATCCAATCGAGCAGCTGGTTCAGGCGTGTCGTACCGCATTTGCCGGCGGAGCGCAGCGTTGCGTAAGTCACGAACAAGATGCCGTCGCCCATGGTGACAGGCTGGTCGGGCTTCCATTTCGAGAGTGGCTGGATATCTGCGGGCGAACCGCCGAGATCGGTCCAGTCGCGCACGGCGTCCTCAATCAGCGTTGCGGATTTTGACACCCAAACGGCCTTGCGCCGCCCAGAGAGCCAATTGACCAGAATAAGGCCAGCGCACTCGCGGCCCTTGCCGCAGCCAGTGCCGTCTCCAAGGAAATATCCCAAGCGGTAGGCACGTGCCTCCGCATCCTCATCACTGCGCAGCATCTTGGTCTGATCCTCATCGATAGTGAACTTGCCGGGCAAGTCCCGCGCATGGGCATCGTTGGCCATGATGATGGTTTCCAGCTGGGCCTCTGAGAGATGACCCTCTGCGATCAGGCGGTTCGGCAAGCGCAGCCCCTCGGCGGCGTGCAAGGACGGCAAAGGCGGCGCGACCGAGGCCATGGCAATGCTTTCAACCAGCGGCGTTGGGTGTTCCTGTGCACCCGCAATGTCGATCCGCTGCGGGCGGTAGCGGGCGTAGATCTCGGAAATGGGGGTGTTTTCGCGCGGTGTCACAAACGTGGTGAACGATAGCGGTGTTGCTGCGTGTTTAGGTGTTTTGGCGTTTGATGCGATAGGCTTGCGCGCCTTGTCAGGCGCAGATCGCGTCAGAGGGCGCCCGACATGCAATGAGCGTGCGGCCGTCACCGGCGCTACAATCGGGCGCGCCCTGGCGACCCCGTCCACGATGTTGACCGCTGCATCCAGATCATCAACGGAGGTGCGGATCAACTCGACGTCATTATCGACCTTATCAAAGACCATCAATTGCGTATCCACGCTGGTGCCAAGCTTGCGATAGACATGGCCGGGGATGGTCAGGGCCAACCGCGGAGCTAAAAGACTCATCGCGCGGGCCCAATGTGCTGCGTCGCGCTCGGGGGTGAAGCCCATCGGCATGATCGCAACAAGACGTCCACCGGGTGCCAACCGTTTCGCGGCCCCGATAAGATGTTTGGCCGCAATGTGCTTGTCGCGGGAGCGATCGACCGAGGATGCAAACGGCGGGTTCATCACGATAACGCTGGGGGCGGTTGTTGACGTCAGCAGATCATCGATATGTTCGGCGTCATGTCCCGTCGCCTGCGCGTTGAACACCACATCGAGCAACCGCTTGCGAAACGGATCAACTTCGTTGAGCATGAGCTTAGCCCCTGCCCGCTTCATGAGCCCCGCCAGCGAACCGGTTCCCGCGGAGGGTTCCAGCACAGTCTCACCTGTCCGGATCGCCGCCGCGCGTACGGCGAGGGCAGCGTAAGGCAGCGGGGTCGAGAACTGTTGCAGGCGGATCTGTTGCTCGGAACGGCGGGTTTCGGTCAAGAGCCGCATTGCAAAGTTCTTTGCGGCCCCAAGAGGGTCTGATGCGCCCGCGTCCGTGCAAATCACTTGCACTGCAGCAGCCTGCATCATGTCGTAGGCCATGCGCCAGCTCCATGCACCGCTGGCATCGCTGCAGCCAAAGGTGTCGCGCATGATCTTTGAGAGAGCGGAGCTGCGCAGAGCATCGCGCGCGATCTCGACGGCGATCAGCGACAGGGCTGATTTAAGCTGAGCGTTAGATGGGATTTGATTTGAGTGCTTTTGGTTGGGATGGGCCATGATGTCTGTCCTTTGTGATCCGGGTTGAGGTTCACAGGACAAAAAGCCCCCTTTGCACTTTGTGAGTGCCGAGAGGGCTTTCACTTATCTGAGTGGCTTTGAAACAGGCCTACCTACGGCCACTGCTGAGCTGCGTGCAGCACCCGCAAGATCATTATGGCACTTGGGTCGTCAGCATAAATCACGATGTAATTTGGACGCACGACCATTTCACGGGTGCCGTCAACACGTCCCACGCGGTACATCTGGGGGTGCTCTGGCAATCGTGACGTCTTGGCCTCGATTTCGTCCTTGAGAGCTTGGGCCGCATCTGGATTGTCGTCAGAGATGTAGTCGATAATCGCCAGCAGATCAGCGATGGCCGTGGCCTTCCATTCGAGATCAGGCACGGCGCTTCTTATCAATCAGTGCCTGAGCGTCTTGCATTACCTGAGCATGCGGTGTTGTCGGCTTTGGGTCGTCCAATGCTTCCTGCACTTTGGAACGGAACCATGCGTCATAAGCGTCTGGATCCGCGGTCAGTCCCGCTGGCAATCCGCCCTCTGCGGCCACGCGCGTCAAGAGGATGCGTACGGCATCCGAGAGCGTCAGGCCGACACCCGAGAGCGCATCCGAGGCCTGCGCTTTTAGCTGATCGTCAACACGGACATGGATCATGGATGTTTGAGCGGGCATATGAATCTCCTTTGGTTGTTATTGTATCTCAAATGAGATACGAAATCAAGGCGGTAGAGAGTTTCACTCTAAGCCCCCTGCCCCGCAAAAAACTCTGCCAACACTGCACTGCTCTCAGCTATTTCGCGACTGATGAGCTTCGATCCCGCCAGTGACGCCTTTGAGAGCCGCACAAGGCTGCCGGTTTCCTCGATGCGGTAGCACCGCCGTTTCTGACTTCCACGTCTGTAATGAGTTGCTGTAACGATCTGGCAGGTACTACCATCGCTGAGTGTCACAGGGGCGACCAGCTTGATCTTGTCGCCCTCAGCGTAATCAGGGATCGCAGCCCAGTCCCGACACCGTTGCCGCCAGGCGTGGGCATAGCTGTCGGGGTCTTTCAACTCGGACAACAGATTGAGAATGCTCAGCGGCGCGCGGGATTCACAGGGGCCAGCGCTTTCCTCCATGTCCTTGTAGCCCCAACACCCGTCGTCAATGCGCGTCAGGAACACTGCACCAAAGGTGAACGACCCATCTTTGTCGATCACATATGTTCGATCCTCCAAAGGCGCCGCATAAAGGCTCTCAACTTTTGCTGCCGCATACCACGTCGAGCCAACCTTACTGGCTTTGACCAGTGTCGTGCGGCGCGTATCTGTCTCGAAGGTGCAGAGACGCGTGATCTCTGCTTTCTCATCGGCGTAGGTCTGAACCCGCCGGTCGGTGTAAAACAACCAGCCCACTATGCCGCCCTACGGTCTTCGAGCTCAATGAGAGCATCGAGAGGCACGCGGTAGGGCTGCATCGCATCGAAGTCCTCGCAGTTGCCGTAATTCTGAACGATGGCAAAGGTGTCGCAGGCGTCCTTGAGGACCACTCGGAATGTGCCACCCAAGCCTGACGGAACCTCATAGGTGCCACCAATCAGGAAGTCTGAGGCGCGACGGACGAAGACACGGATAGAATGCCCATCGGTGGCCAGTCGAATGGCCCCCTGCCCGCGATCGATTAGTGTCTGCACATCGTCAAGGATGTCTGTGTAGAACTGCCCGGTCAGATCGCGGAACGCAATTTGACGCTGTGCCATCCAATCCCTGTCCCGAAACGGATCAACGCCGTTCGCAAAGGCAAAGCTGGGATCAGACTGTTCGGTGGTGACAATACGGGTGGTAGAACCATCGATACCGTTGGAGCGAAGGTGCACGCCGTTCCCAACGATGAGGATCAGGGCGGGCTTGTCGACCGGCCCGTTCCAATTCGGCAGGAAGGTTGAACAGGAACGCGCATGCGTGATTTGCGCCGCAACAGCGGACGCGGAGAATTTGAGAATAGCCATGGGGATGTCTTTCATAAACGGCGGTCTGAGCCGCATGTTTCTGGGAGTTGTTGGGGAGTCGGATGACCCGCGTCTGATTGTTTCCAAGCACGGGTCACCTCATTGGATCAGGCGGCTTTCGCTTGAACCGTCTCGGTTTGAGCGGCGCTTTCTTCCGCATCGACAGCCGAGCTGACGCCACCGGTCGTTTGCATCATCGGCGGGCACCAGGCCGCAACCGCCCGGAGCTGCGCCTCCGTGAGGGTCGCAAAGGGCTCGGCAAAGAGCTTGTCGCAAAAGGCGACGATCTCCTTCTTGCTCATGGAGGCAAGCGTCACCGCCTCCTGCGCAAGGCCGAGCTCTTCACCAAGGATTTTAAGCAGCCATGCCTTTTTGAACCGGTTGAACAGCGCCGCGTTTGGCGTCCAATGCGCGCGAATGTCAGGCATCACCTCGATCTCGAAGTCATGCATTAGGCTGTCGCCCTGAGCGCTGCGGGCAAAACAGGTTTGCGTGGTGCTGGCCGTGGCATAGGCGACCAGTTTGGCCTTCTCGCCCGCCTCAAGGGCACGGAACGATGCAAACTGATCTGCCGGAGACTTCGCCTCATCCGCCCAGGACAGATCGAGTGCGTCATGCGCCTCGGCCACCTGTTCCAGTGATGTGCTATCGATCTCGTCCATCTTGGCGTGGCTGCGGTATTCTTTGCGGGCCTCGACCTTGACAGCGTGGGTTACGCTCATGCCGCCAAGCACGTCCGTGACCAGCTTAAACAATGTCAGATCAAGCGTGGCTTCCGGATGCAGCGTCATCGCCGCTCCGAGGGCCATTGCCCGCTCTGTCTTGAGGTCTTGGGTCAGCGATGCTGGGTAGACGATTGCATCTGCGCCCTGTCCGTCTACGTCGGTGGATGGGCCAGCAGCGCTTGCTGCCTGTGATGTCGCCTCAGGCTTGTCCTCTGGCCGCACCAAACCGACATGCAGGGTAATCTTGCCGTTCGACCAGGATGCGATGACGCCAGCACGCGCAAGGTCTTCGGCACTATAGGCCTCCTGCAGATCCCGCGCCTCTTCTTCGAGCGCATCCACGCGGTCGTAGATGGCGTTGTAGGCATGCGTTTCGAGGGTCTCGTCCTCCATGTCGAGTTGGAGTTTCTCGAGCTCCTCGGTGATCTCATCCACGCGCTTTTGACCAGCGGCGTCAGGCTCGACCGGACCGGGATAGACGCGGCCATAGTCTGCCATCGCTCCATAGTCGTAGCGCACCAACGCCTCGGCCCACGCAAACCCCATTTGGACCCGTGCCTCTTCGGCGGCGGCGGTGAGTTTTTCGACCATGATGGCCTCGACCAGTGCTGTATCTTCCAATACCGAATGCTCCTCGAGGAGATCGGCAGCGATGGGACCACCCCGCGCCTCATAGTCCTCGCGCACGAAAGCCCCGATATCGTCGCTCACCTGCACACCGCGGGTTTTGAGCGCCTGACGCACTGTATAGGCCTGCACATAGCTGTCATCGCTTGTTAGAGCCTCGTACACCTCAAGCTGCACGGCCTGGCTGGGATGATCCGCAAAAGCCTTCATGGTATCGAGCGTGATGTCCTTGGCGCGGGCTGCCGCGCGGATGTCGGGATGTATGAGGCCATAGCGTAGGCGACCTTTGACAGCGGCGACTGTGGTGCCGAACGTCTTGGCAATCGTCTCAGGTGACTGCCCATCGACTTCCATCATACGCGCAAATGCCTCAAACTCGTCGATGGCGTTCATCGGGGCTTGGGTGATGTTCTCGGCCAACGATAGGGCCGTGGTCACATCGCAGTTGTCCGGCACCAAGCGACATTCGATCTTGGTTTTGTTGGTGAAGCCCTTGGCGGTCTTGTCAGCGACCAGTTCGTTCAAGGCGGCGTGACGTCGACCTCCTGCCAACACGCCGAACTTGCCATCGATCTTTTGCACAAGCAGCGGCTGTATGATGCCCAGGACGCCGATGCTGGCCGTGAGGTGAGCGATAGCCTCTGTCTCGTAAGTTTCAGGCGAGTTGCTGCGCACGTTGGCAGGATGCGACGTGAGATCACCAATGGCGACCGAGATGGATTTGAGAGCATGTGTCATGTGATGTCCTTTTGAAATGTTGCGCCGCTCCAACATTCGGAACGGCCTGACCAATCCCCTGGTTTGAGGATCACATGAAAAAAGGCCCGCTTCCGTAATGGGGCGGGCCTCTGTCAAGGGTTTCGGGCAAGTCAAAAATCCCGGCGAAGTTCTCATTCCTCACCAAGTTTAAGACACAAATTCAAAAGCTTACTTTTCCTTTTTCACTGCAACCGCACATCAGGACTGAGGGACATCCCCTACCCGGGCTTCGTTCTTCCGTCCGTAGTCAGCCTCATAGCTGCCACTCTATGCCTGGTCCAAATCTGGTCCTGGGTGCCCATCTTTCCCGCGTATTCAGCATCTGCTGATAACTTGCGGGCCTTCGGCATCTCCAGGAACCTCGTCCCGGCAAGGGACCTCGACGTACCTGTCATGAGGCGCAGCTCAACCCTCCGCTCTGAATTGTCCTTGAAGCTTCCCGCTCATGCAGTCGCGCCGGAGTTCTGCGTGTAGCGGAACGGCGTGCCGTCTATCCACATGCGGTGCAAGACGACGCCAATGCGTCGAGCAAGTGCAATCATGGCCCTCTTCGCTCCACGCCTGTGCGCTACTTTAAGTGCCCAAGATTGCAGCCAGTTCGGGGCACCACGGTGCATCAGGATCATCGCTGCCTGATACAACGCGGTTCGGAGCCCGCGATCACCAGCTCGCGTGATTTGTCCAACGATGTCCATCTCTCCGGATTGCGTGCGCCTCGGCGTAAGTCCCGCCCACGGTCCGACATCCTTCGACCGCGCAAAGCGGGTCGGATCATCGATCGCGGATTTGACTGTCAGGGCGACGATCGGACCGACACCCGGCATCGTCATCATCAAACGGCAAACATCGTCGTGTTTTGTCAGACCCGCGATTTTGGCATCCAAGTCAGCCAACTCGGCGCGCAACTGGGAACGCGCGCGCAGAAGAGCCTCAGTCGACGCGGACAGGATTTCATTTTGCTCAACCAGTTCCCTCACCCGGGCCTCGTACCTGATCCGGGTGACATGCCCGAGCTTCAGACCGAAGTTTCGCAGAACACCCCGCATCGAAAGCTCAAGGTTGATGATGGCCTGCTGAACTGACTTGCGCGCCGTCAGCAACGCGCGGATTTCCTGGGAGGACACAGATTTGCGGTGCACGGGCCTGTACCATCCCATTTGAAGCAAGCGCGCAATGCCCTGGGCATCGCGCCTGTCGGTCTTGATCGGCATGGCTTTCAAGGCTGCCTTCACTAATCGTGTTTCCATCATGACCACGTCAAAGCCAGCTTCTTCCATTCCCTTGCTCAGCCATTGGGACAAAGGTCCGGCTTCGAGCCCGATCGCATCGATCGAATATGACAATGACGCTATTGCACGTACCAATGCCTCAGGCTCGCTCTCCGCCTGTAATTCTTCAACAATTCTCCCCTGTGGCCCCAGCACACAAATCGCCGTGCTTGCCAGAGATACATCCAATCCGATAAATACATTCATGTCGTTGCCCTTCTATTCTTAGGAATTGAGGCGCATGGAAACATACGACCTCGTAGACGCGCTGCAGGCGCATCAAGGGCAACGGCACTTCAGATCATACTGACAAACAAGCGAAACCTGTCCGATTCGCCGAAAGCCCCATTACGGCATCTTTCCCTTTGGAGGGGTCAGCGGGCCTTCAGATTGTGCATCGTTTGTGAGGTTGGGCCCCCTGCCCTACCAGTCGGATGCCATCATAATGGTGAGCACGCGCATGGTGGTTGCAGGGTTGTCAGGAGTCTCAGCACCATACCGGAAATCGCTATCCGCTTCATAAAGATCGATTTTCCAAAAGACCTTTTGCCCCCGAATATCCACGGCCCCGAAGTCGTGGCATCCGTCAGGATCATTCTCGGGCTCAAAGACCTCAAACTCACCGATCGCCTTCACTGCTTCGTCCATGAACCCGTCTTCCGCTTCCATCAACGAGCGCGTGACATGCATACGACCGGGAATGGCGATGTTTGGAGGCGTTCCAAGACACGCGAATTTGCGGAAGGCATCGTTGTGCGCGGCAATCACAGTGATGTCGGGGCGATCTGTTGTCGAGGCTTGGGATGTGGTCATGGGTCTGTCCTTTCGAGGAAATTGAAAACACAAAACCAAAAGCTTGCTTTCACTCTTTGAGAACCGCCGCCTGCGACCGAGCCAAACTTCTCAAGCGGCCTGATCGGTGGCCCCTACCCTGCCCGCTTCCGACCTCGCGATCAGATAATCGCAGGCCTTCTGGGCATCGGCCGCATGTTTGAAGATAGCGGTCTTGTCCGAGCGCAGCACACGCAGCCAGTGATACAAGTACGACGCGTTCAGCTCTAGCGTATGCGCAGTGAACCCAAGCTCCTGCCCCAGAAAGCAGGACGTCAACTCGGCCACGATCTCTTCGCGGGAATAGGCTGTGTTACCAAATCGGCTGAGACCGTAGTCTCGGTTCAAGCGATGCGGCGCCTTGGTGGCATGAGCAAGCTCGTGCGCCCAAACCCCGTAAAAGTTCAGCGGGTCCTTGAAGCGCTCGATGCTTGGCATGAACACCTTGTCGACCGGCGGATTGTAGCGTGCCTCGGTTCCACCAAAGACCGTCGTAATATCGATGGCATCAAAGAACGCCTGCATATGCGGGATTGGCGCAGATGGCGCAGATGGCGCATGATCGGGGACCGAACAGGCATCCGGGTAAAAAGCGTCCGGCAAGCCTTCAATCTGGTCTGCGTTGAACACGCGATATGACTTCTGGAAACGAAAGACGCGGGCTTCTTCGGTATCGCCATCATTGGTGTCTTGCTCATCGTCCGACTGCGTTCGACTCTGGCCATAATAAACAACGACAGACGATCGTTCGCCTTTCCGGATCTTTGCTCCGAGAGTATTCGCCTGCGGCACAGTCATCCAGAACGGAGAGGTATATCCGGCCATCAACGTGCGCATGGTGAGCAGGAAGTTGTTAACGCCCTGATAGGGTTCAGAGTTGTGGCGCAACGGACGCGCACTGCCGCCAGCGGTCCAAGGTTTGCGCCAAGGAAGAACCCCGCGTTCTATGATGCGGATGAGTTCATTGGTGATGGCTTCTGATGCGTCGAATTTAGACGTGCGGGAACGGGCCATGGCTGGCCTCCTTTCGATGTTGAACTTGATTGGGGGAGTTAGGTTAGGTCGCGTGATTGATGCGCGGGTCATTGACGATACGAGCGCCAAGGCGTTCGACAAGATCCAGATATGTTAGAAGCGGTATCCGGCTGGAGGACTTCCAAGGTTCTGGATCAACCGTGCCATCCATTGTGACTTTTGGCAGGTTTGCGAAGGCGATGATGTCGCGAACGGTGCGGCAGTCGATCAGAGGCGTTCCAAGCCGGACAGCCAAGTCGGCGAGTGGGAAGCGTTCAACGGGGGCGTAAAGCGAGACTGTTGTCAGGCCGAGGTGAAGGATGGTCCCTCCCCCGCCGCAGCTGACATAGGCATTGGGGTTGTTGATCGCCGCCCGCAGGCAGCCAATATCGCGGCTGATTGTTTGGCGTTCCAGCCGATGCGCCGCATCAAGGTCACCAGTTCTTCTTAGCTCTCGATGTCGCCACCACGACCGTGCCTCTGCGCGCAGGATGCGCAATACTTCTGTTTGCATGCGAGGTTCCTTGTCAGGACAGACAGACCGGAATCCGGTCCAGACCCGTCAGGAACACCCCACAAGGGTCCATCAGACGGTCCTAAAACAAGAAGGAAACTTTCACTTTTCGGCAGCACTACTAACCAAAACAGTGTCTAACGGCCCCTACAGACTCTTTTTTCTTCTCATGGGCTGGAGCAATGTGTCCCAGGCCAAAGTCCCATTGGTAAGTCCTTGCAGTAAGTGGAATGCATAGCCACGAGGTTTCTTAATGCTTTCTATGCGCTCTAATAAGTAACCTAGGGTCATAAATGTTTTTGCTGGACCAAGTTTTTTAATGTCGAACCAAAGGTTACCTAAGTCGAGATGGTTTGCGATATCGCTCATTCGACGTTCACAATCTGTTTGGCTACGTGCTGTTCTCAGTTCAGCGCAGAGTCTAGGGTAGGCGCGTTCCATTTCGTCTGGACCAACTTCAATCCTAAATGAATCTTCTTCTTTAACTGACTGATTCAAATGAGGTTCTTTGTGCCCCTCATTTTTTGGGGCTGTGTCCCTCAAATTGTCTGTCTGATCAGGAGTAACTTCTTCAATGTGAGTGGTAATATTCTTCAACAAGGCCGTTAGAGCTTCTTCGGGCGAACGCCTGCGCAGGAGGTTTCGAGCAGTGTTGAAGAAGGCTTCAAGATCTGGGCGGGCCGGGAGATACCTCTTGAGGCTTGCCAGCGCGATTGCACACTTGTCTCGTAAGATTGATAGATTAGCATCGCGTTCTTTATGCGTTTGATTTATTTGAACAAATTCAGAATATCGCGCTGATAGCGGCATCAAAGAAAGTCCTGTGGCGAGCACTATACGGCCACTTGTGTCCCGTCGAGCCCATCTTTTACCGTTGGCGCTGGAGCGGCGCGACAGGAGGCCAAGAGAGACGAGTTTGGTGATGTGCCGTTCTACGGTTTGAACACTAACATGTGTCCGCCTTGCCAAGGCAACGTTGGATGCAAAGCAGATATGCCCGTCATCTTGTGCGGCAGAAATATGATCGCCCTTGATGAAGGAGATCATGGCACGCAGGAGGGAAATCGATGTCCCCTTGAGCCCCAAGGGCTCTCGAATGTCTTCTATGACCTGCAAGAGTGTCCACTTTGACGGGGCAATATCTCGCTGCCCCGCTGAATATACTGGCGAGTGGGCTCCATTTGGAGCCAGTCCTGTCATTGTTTTCATGATTTTGTCGGCAGACAAAAAATTCCCATGCGCTCGGAAGCGTTTTTTCTTGTTCGATGATTCGGGGACTGCTACCGTTTAGGTGTCTAGTCTAACGGCGCTTACGCGCTGCAGCCCTCGAAGCTCCGGCTTCGGGGGTTTTCTATTCGCCGTCCTCCTTTCTGCTTTGGCCTCGGGTGTCATCCTGCGAGTTTACAGCTGTAAACTCCTTATAGGATTTGGTGATGATGTCTTCGAGATGGCGGTCGAGCCATGCCCCGAAGGCGGCATCCTTGCCAGTCTTTTTAACGGCAAGGGTGACGGAAGAATTGCTAGATTTGATCGTAACGCCTGGTGCGGGCGTGACCGCCCTGCCCTCTTTTGGGCGTGCACCGCGTCGGGCGATCTCTGCCAAGAGCCGCTCCAGGCGATCATCTGATGAGAGATCAGAATCCAGTTTCGAGAGAATTGAAAATGCGGCGCTTGCGGTAACCTTCTTCGCGATGAAGGCGTCTGCAAGCGCCGTCCACTTCGGACGGCCTGACTTTTGGGCAGCGCCAATGGCGTCGCCGACATCGTCTGGAACATTCTCGGTGACTTTGGTGAGGTGGGATAGCCCAGGGGCTGAAAGGCTCAAGACTTGCCGCACCGTCTTGGTGTTATGCCCCGCAACCTGAATAACGGCTGCGAAGCGCGCTTTTTCATAAAACGACAGATTGCGGCGTGCAGCATTCTCGAGGCCCTTGGCAAGTAAGGCTGAAGCGTCATCAAGGTCTTCGACATTGGCGCGAACCTTCAGTCCCAATTCACGACAAGCCTTGAGGCGGCGGCGGCCATAAATGATCTCATATCGTCCGTCGCTACTCGAGCGGCGCACAAGGATGGGCACCTGTTGGCCTCCCTCTTCGATGCTGGTCTTGAGGGCTTCGAACCCGTCCCCCTCTTCATCCGAGTTTACAGCTGTAAACCCGTCAAGACGGTCTTTCGGACCCCATTCATCAATCAGCTTTGGATCAATCTCGCGGATGGCGGATAGAGAGCCTTGGAGAGCACCAAGTGCCGGAGCGCTGGTATTTGGTTTGCGCTCAGAGGTGCGTGGACCAGAATCTGCAATCGTCTTGGCGATGCCGGAGAGACCTTGAAGGGATTTACGGGCCATTAGTTACGCCCCCATGATTGGTGGATCATTGCTTCAACCTCTTTGCCGACAGCATCCATTGAGTTTTTCGCGCGATCATAGGTTGCGCGCGTCATTTCTGATTTCACGACCTCGTAGATCGATTGTTTGAGCATGGTAGCGTCGCTGATCGCAGTGCTTTTGAGGGCGGTCGCGCCCATGACGCGATCTTGAAAGAGCGCGCGCATAAAGGACGTGAGCTGTTGTGATGGGACGTCTGTCGGCTCATCGCGTGTGATCAGGAACTTAAAGTGATCGTATTGCAATTCCGCGCCTGCTTCTTCGATGACGCCCATATAAGCACCCGCCAGTTCCAAGAACTGTGCGGTTGAGGAGACGTCGAGCATGGATGGCGTGAGGGGTACAATCAAAGAGGTCGCTGCCGCCATGCCGGAAATCGTCAGGAAGCCAAGCTGAGGCGGGCTGTCCATTAAGACGACATCATACTGGTCTTCGACTTGAGCGAGCGCACTTCTTATTCGTGTGAAAAACGGCTGATCAGGGCTCGAGTTTACTGCTGATTCCGTTTCAAACTCTGACAGGAGCAGGCGGGAAGGGGCGAGAGACAGCCCTGGAAAATAGGTTTCGACGATTGTGTCGGCAAAGGGCACGGGATCGTCGTACCTAATGGCATCATAGACAGTTAGTCCGTCAAATTCGATCTCTGGGCTGATTCCGCACATGGATGTCAGTGAGCCTTGGGGGTCTAGATCAACAGCCAAGACCTTATAGCCTTGCAGTGCGAGAAAATGGGCCAAATGGATTGTCGTGGTACTCTTACTCGAGCCGCCCTTGAAGTTCATCAACTGCCAGACTTGTAGCTTATCTCCATCCCTCCGGCCGGGAAGATAACGACCCTTTTTGCGAGAGGTTTGTTCGAGGATCTGGCGGGCATTCCAGATGTCGCGTGCGGTATAGTAGCGACGTCCAGCGCGGATCTCTTGAGGCTCGGGCAGGGTGCCTTCACCGTGTACTTTGCGCATGAATTGACCCGATACACCCAAGAGTTCGGCGGCCTCAGGCGCGCTGAATAGGCGTAGGGATTTCGTGTTGTCGGGCGCGAAGGCCGACAACAAATGTTCGCGGATCGCCGTGGTGAGGCGCTCTGAAATATCGGTTGCCAGCTCCGACGGTCGGTTGGTAACGATTGGTGTCACGGGAATCATGTGGTTGCCCCAAATTGCTCAATATGGCTTTTTTCGCGCCACTTGGGGATAAAAGCTGCGATTCACAGCCTTAAGTCAATGCTTTTTTGCCTATTTAGTGTCTAATGTGCCGTCATCCGCTATATGGTGCAGCGTAGTGGATCAGTTTACAGCTGTAAACTTTGAGCGTATTTGGCTGGTTTCTCCACTTTTCCGCGGACGAATTTATCGTTGATTTGGGTTGCTGTTGTCCCCGGCTCGCGAAGCTGGGGTAAGTAACTCGTATGATTTAGATGGTCGTATCGGAATAGGGCAGGGGGGCTGCTTCGCATGCCGGTGGTCCGCGAGAGTGAAGAGGTGATGGTCCAAATTGCTCCGTTGATGGATCATCTTTCTAATTGTGAGTTCCTTTAGGTAGCGCAAAGGATCGTATCCCGAATGGGCGGAGACGCTGATTTTGCGGCTTCGGGCGCAGCCAAGAGCCTGGTCAGCGCCTAAGCGCTGATGTGCCAGTATCCTTGACTGAAGAGTCTGATCCAATCTCTTGCGGTAGCGGAATCATCAGAGACCTGTTCGCGTTTGGGGTGAAACCGGCTCGGATGAGGAGCCGTTGGGTCCGGAAGCAATCGCTCGGTCCGTGTAGATGCCTTCTCACAATCGGAGTGGTCGGCGCAGAAAAGCGTGATCAGTGGGGAAAGCAGATTCGGAATTGGCCTTCCAGATGCCAGAGTTGCACAGGTGCGCACGGATTTTAGATTGAGCCGAATTCTGTTGAGAGTGCTTTTCTGGTCCGGCCCGCGCTCCATTCTATTGCGGCG